>CAZZYB010000500.1:0-3133 GCA_964658125.1 uncultured Acetobacteraceae bacterium
TGCTTTGACTGAGCCCAAGCCGGGTCAACGTGCGCTGTCGCATACGAAGGTTTGTGAGCTTGCGAAGCTCGTAAGGTATGCGATGGGGTGTGAGTGAAGTCCTATTTGCTAGGGTGCATGCCGACGGAGCATGCCAGCTGCGAGGGGATCGAAACCGATTGGAAATTTGGTTTCTGAGCTGAAGATGGCGCCATGCAGGTTGGCGCCGGTCAGGTTGGCGGTCGAGAGGTTCGCGCCGCGAAGGTCGGCGTTGCAGAGTTCCGTATCGCCGCCGAGGTTGTCGAGGGAGAGATCGGCGCCGGTGAAGTTGGCGTTTTGAAAATTGACTTCGTGAAGGTGTGCGCCTCGAAGAGAAGCACCGCTGAAGTTCGCTGCGTGGCAGTTGGCCATAAAGAAATATGCCCAGTAAAGGTCAGTGCGGGTGAAGTCTGCGCCGATGAGGACGGCGTCGGAGAAGATCGCGCCTTCTAAGACCAGATTAGTGAAGATGCCGCCCGAGAGTTGGGCGGAGTCGAAGTCGAGGTCTTCGATGGAGATCAGGACTTTGCCCGACTTATCTTTGATCTCCATCGGGGCTAATTCAGGAACATGGTGCGGTAGAGCGTGTCGCGTTGGACTGGTTTGAAGCCGGCGTCGCGGATGATGCGGCGGAGCTCTTCTTCGGTGGTGCAGTTCGAGGTGCCGGCTGCGCGGACTACATTTTCTTCGAGCATCACCGAGCCTACGTCGTTGCCGCCGAAGCGGAGACCCATCTGCAGAACCTTCAGCCCCTGCGTTACCCAGCTGCTTTGCACGTTGTCGATGTTGTCGAGGAACATGCGGGATATGGCCAGAGTTTTGAGGTACTCGACACTGGTGGCCTCATCCCAGCCGCGGCCGCCCAGGGCGGTATTGCCGGGTTGGAAGCTCCAGGGAATGAAGGCCGTGAAGCCGCCGGTTTCTTCCTGGAGATTGCGGACTACTTCGAAGTGGTTTACGCGCTGCTCCATGGTTTCGCCTACGCCGAACATCATGGTGGCGGTGGTGCGCATGCCGAGAGCGTGGGCGGTGCGGTGAACGCTGACCCAGTCTTCGGTGCGGCACTTGAGGCGGGCTATGCGCTTGCGAACTTCGTCGTCGAGGATTTCGGCGCCGCCGCCGGGGATCGAGTCGAGGCCGGCGTCGCGGAGGCGGGCGATGGTTTCCTGGAGGGTGATTTCGCTGTACTCGGCTATGGCGAGGATTTCGCTGGCGGAGAGGCAGTGGAGCCAGATAGACGGGAAGCGCTGCTTGATGCCGGTGAAGAGCGACTCGAACCAGTCGATCTTGAGGTCGGGGTGGATGCCGCCTTGCATCAACACACCGGTCCCGCCCATTTCGAGGGTTTCGCGAATCTTGTCGTAGATCTGGTCGAAGTCGAGGATGTAGCCTTCGGCGGCCATTTTGCCCTTCAGCGGCCGATAAAAGGCGCAGAAGGTGCAGTACTCGGTGCAGAAGTTTGTGTAGTTGATGTTGCGGTCGATGATGTAGCTGACTACGCCTTCGGGGTGAAGGCGGCGGCGGACCGCGTCCGCTTCCATGCCGATGCCGATGAGGTCGTCTGAGGCGAAGCAATCCAGAGCTTGTTGGCGTGTGATGCCCATATGGACAGTTTACGCTTCGCGTGTTGTTAGTTGTTAGTTGTTATTTTGCGCGCGGCGGAGCGGGCGTCGCGGATGAGGTCGGGGAGGCCTACGCCTCGGTAGGCGTTGCCGAGGAGGGTAAGGTTGCCGAGGCGGGCGACGAGTTCGTCGAGCTGGGTGATGTGGTGTTGGTGGCCTACTTCGTATTGAGGGAGGCTGTTGGGCCAGCGGCGGACGGTGGTGAGGGTTGGGTCAGGGAGGGCGCCGAGGATTTCTTCTAGTTGGGCTAGGGCTGTGGTGGCTACTTCGGCGTCGGAGTTTTGGGTGAAGGCTTCGTGGCTGTTGCCGCCGAAGAAGACACGGATGATGCGGGCGTTGGCGGGGACCCGGTGGGGGAATTTCTGGTCTACAAAGGTGCAGGCGAGGAGCGAGGGGTGGTGCGGCTGCGTGGGGGAAGCAGGTCTCTCCACTTCGCTGCGCTCCGGTCGAGATGACAGATCCTTGGGCACCAGGAAGCCGAAGCCTGGGGGGATGGTGAAGATGGCCGCAGCTTCAGCGGACCAGGCGAAGGCGGCGAGGACGGCGGAGCTGGATTGTTGGGGGATGAGCGTGGAGGTTTCAGGGTCGAGGAGGGTTCGGGTGGTGTTGGCGGGGGTTGCGAGGAGGATGCGGTGGAAGTGTTTTTTGGCTTTGCCGGCTTCGCCCTTCGACGTGCGGACGCACCAGTTGCTGCCTTCGCGTTTGAGCGAGAGGGCGCGGCGGTTGAGGTTGATGCGGTCGGGCGGGAGTGCGGCGGTGAGGGCCTGAATGAGGGAGCCGAGGCCGTTGCGGAGGGTGGTGAAGATGGGTTTGGGCGGGCTCGCTTTGGAGCGAGACTGAAGGGCGGCGATGAGGGAGCCGTGTTCGCGCTCCATTGTGACGAAGGCTGGCATTACGGACTGGACGCTGAGCTTTTCGACATCGCCACCGAAGACTCCGCTGAGGAGTGGAGCGGCGAGGGTGGTGAGGACTTCTTCGCCAAAGTGGCGACGGACGAAGGTGGCTACGGATTCGTCCTCAGTGGGAGCGTTGGCGCGAAGTTCGGCTGCGCTGGCTAGTTCGGCGGCGTAGGCTGCACGGGCGGTGTCGGAGAAGAGGGGGGAGCCTTCCAGGGTGGCGAGGTCTTCCGGGACCATAAGGCGCATGCGGTCGGGGATGGGTTGCAGAGCGCCGTCGATGAGGATGTAAGTTTTGCGGGTGGCGTCGTTGGAGTAGATGAGTTGGTCTTCGAGACCTAGCTCGACGGCCAGGTCGCGGGCCCAGGGTTTTTCGGTGATCCAGCCGTCGGGGCCGCCTTCGAGGATGAACCCGTCGCGGGTAGTGGTTTCGACTATGCCGCCGAGCCGGTTGGAGGCTTCGTAGAGGTGCCAGTCGATGTCGGCGCCACGCTTGCGGGCGAGTTCTAGTTCGTAGGCGGCGGTGAGGCCGGAGATGCCGCCGCCGATGATGGCGATCTTCATGCGAGCACGTGGGCTATGGCGTTGATGAGGGTG
>CAZZYB010000501.1:0-3129 GCA_964658125.1 uncultured Acetobacteraceae bacterium
ATAGTAGAGGCCGCCGGAGAGGAAGAAGCCGACGAACCAGGCCATGGTGAAGAGGGGCGCGAGCGGGGGGACGAAGCGGCCGATGAGGGCTGCGAAGATGCCGATGGCTAGCGCGAGTATGGCGACGCCATTGAAGCCGTTGCGGTACTCGTAGATGCCGCCGCGGCGATAGAGGGCTTCGACGTGGAGTTTGGTGCGGCGGACGAGGAAGTAGTCGGCGACCATGATGCCGGCGACGGGGCCGAGGAGGCCGGAGTAGTCGACTAGCCAGCCGAGGTAGTTGTGAGAGCTGGCCATGAGTTTCCAGGGCATGATGCAGAGGCCGAGGACGCCGGTGATGAGGCCGCCTGTGCGGAAGCTGATGTACTTTGGCGCGAGGTTGGAGAAGTCGTTGGAGGGGCCTACTACGTTGGCGCCGATGTTGACGTTTAGCGTGGCGACCAGTAGCGCGATGAGGCCGAGGAAGGCTAGCCAGGGTTGGTGGAAGCGGCCTAGTAGTTCGACGGGGCTCCAGATAGGCTTGCCGAAGATGACGGCGGAGGCTGAGGTGCAAGCGATGCCGAGGAAGGAGTAGAGCGTCATGGCTACGGGGAGGCCGATGGCTTGGCCTACGATTTGCGCGTCCTGATTTTTGGCGTAGCGGGTGAAGTCGGGGATGTTGAGCGAGAGCGTTGCCCAGTAGCCGACCATGCCGGTGAGTGCGGGAAAGAAGACGCGGAGGAACGATGGCGTGTCCTGGAAGCTGCTGGGGGCGGAGAGCATCGGGCCGAAGCCTCCGGCCTTCTTGAGCATGAAGCCGAGCAGCAGCGCGGACATCACGACCATGAACGGTGCGGAGTAGCTTTGCAGGAAGCGGATGGATTCTACGCCGCGCCAGACGACCACCATGTTGAGCAGCCAGAAGCCGATGAAGCAGGCCCAGGTGACGAGGGGACTTGCTTCGGTGGAGGGAGCGAGGATGTGGATCATCTGCGCGATGGCCATGCCGCCGATCCAGGACTGAATGCCGAACCAGCCGCAGGCTACGATGGCTCGGAGGATGGCGGGAATGTTGGCGCCGCGGGTGCCGAAGCTGGCGCGGACGAAGACCGGGAATGGGATGCCGTACTTGGTGCCGGCGTGTGCGTTGAGCAGCATCGGGATGAGCACGATTAGGTTACCGAGGAGGATGGTGCCGACGGCCTGTTTCCAGTTCATGCCGCCGGCGATGAGCGACGAGGCGAGCATGTAGGTGGTGACTTCCATCGACATGGAGAACCAGAGGGCGACGTAGTTGTAGGTGCTCCAGGTGCGGCGGGATGGGGCCGTGGGGGCGAGATCGGCGTTGTAGAGGCGCGGGTCGTGGCTGGGGTTGCTATCGAGTTTCGAGTGATGAGTTTCGAGTTGCGAGGGCGGCATTAGAGGCCTCCGGCGTTGGCTTCGCGCTTGATGAAGAGGCCGTGGCCCTTGGTGCCGGTGAACTTGCCGTTGGTGACGACCTGCTGGCCGCGGGAGAAGACGTGGCGGGCGTTGCCGCGGACCTGCCAGCCTTCGAACATGGAGTAGTCGGTGGCCATGGTCTGGGTGGCGGCGGAGATGGTGTAGTCGGTGGCGGGGTCCCAGAGGAGGATGTCGGCGTCTTTGCCGGGGGCGATGACACCTTTTTGTTTCATGCCGAAGATGCGTGCGGGGGCGGTGCTGGTGAGTTCGACGAAGCGCTCAGGGGTGATGCGGCCGGCGTTGACGCCGTGGTGCCAGAGGATCTGGAGGCGGTTTTCTATGCCGGGGCCGCCGTTGGGGATTTTGCGGAAGTCGCCTTTGCCGAGGGCTTTTTGTTCCATGGTGAACGGGCAGTGGTCGGTGGAGAGGACGGAGAGTGTGCCGTCGGCGAGTGCTTGCCAGAGGGGGTCTCGATTTTTCTTTTCGCGGAGGGGTGGAGTGAAGACGTAGCCGGCTTCGCTCCAGTCCTTGCCCGGCATCTGGTCTTCGATGGAGAGGACGAGGTATTGGGTGCAGGTTTCGGCGAGGGCGCGGGCGCCGCGGGATTGCATGAATTTCAGCTCGGCGAGCGCGGCTTCGTTGGAGAGATGAACGATGTAGACGGCGCAGCCTGCCATGTCAGCGAGGGCAATGCTGCGGTGGGTGGCTTCGGCTTCTGCCTTGGGAGAGCGGGAGAGAGCGTGGAAGTGGGGCGCGGTCTTGCCTTCGGCGATCATCTGCGCGACCACGATGTCGATGGCGCTGCCGTTTTCGGCGTGGATGCAGCAGAGCGCGTTGAGCGCGGCGGCTTTCTGCATGACCTGGAACATGAGGCCGTCGTCGATCATGAGGACGTTCGGGTAGGCCATGAAGAGCTTGAAGCTGGTGATGCCGAAGTTCACCATGTCTTCCATTTCGCGGAGGGTGTCGGCACCGTTTTCGCCGTGGAGATTGGTGACGGCCATGTGGAGCGAGAAGTCTACGCAGGCTTTGCCGTCGGACTTTTTTAGCCAGGTGGTGAGTGCGTCTTGCAGGGTGCTGCTTTGGTTTTGGAGCGCGAAGTCGATGACGGTTGTGGTGCCGCCTACGGCTGCGGCTTGTGTGCCGGTGGTGTAGTCGTCGGCGGAGGTGGTGCCTCCGAAGGGCATGTCGAGGTGGGTGTGGACGTCGATGCCTCCCGGCATGACGAGGAGCCCGGTGGCGTCGACTATGGTGTGGTTGGCGGGGTCGATGTTGGGGGCGACCTGGGAGATCGTTTCGCCGTCGATCAGGACGTCGAGGCGCTGCGAGTTCTCTGCGCTGACTACGGTTCCGTTCTTGATGAGTGTCGCCATGGGAGACTTTCGGTTTGGACGATGAGTTTCGAGTTACGAGTTTTGAGTTGCGAGCGCATCGACGCGCTCTGACCAGGTTTGCGGGGGGAGGCCATTTTCTACGCGCTCCATGGTGATGCAGTCTTCTACCGGGCAGACGAGGGAGCAGAGATTGCAGCCTACGCACTCGTCGGCGTCTACGCGGGGGATGCGGTGGAGAGGGGTTAGCGTGCTGTCGTTGCCGGGGCCGTTGAGGTCGAGCTTGGGGATGGGGGTGGTGGAGATGGTGCGGAAGGATTGGGCGTGGCGCTGGGCAGGCGTGGGCATGCCGTGGGGATTGGGGTCGTGATGCGAGTAG
>CAZZYB010000502.1:0-3126 GCA_964658125.1 uncultured Acetobacteraceae bacterium
CCTTCCTCATTCGGCTGCGCATCCCCCAGCAGCACCGTGCGCCGGTTCGTCAGCGTAGGAGCCGCGTTCCCCAGCTCATTCTTGTCCCGAATCTCCACCGGCTTACCCAGCTCCGCAATCTCCAACCGCACCACCCGCTCGCCCTTGAACCGCACAAACTGGATCGGCTGCGGAGTCTCCCCGTAGATCCACTCCTCGTACCGCACGCTGTTGTCGTCTTCCGAATCCACATGCTCGCGGGTCTTCGACTTCGGCGCCCCCACAGCCGCCAGCACCATCCGCTTCGTCATCCCCACCTTCACCTCATGCGCGGCCACCGCCTCGCGGATGATCGGAGGCAGCGTGTCCGCATAGGCCTCTTCGCTGCTCTTGGCATGGAAATCGATCACCGGATCGAGCAGCGCCTTCACCTCCGCCCCGCTGATCTCCGGAATCCCACCCTCAAACACCAGCGTAATCCGACAGCCGTACACATCCGCCCCGCGCTGCATGATCGGGTTATCGTTGAACTCAATGTGCGACAGAAACCGATGCTTCGCATAAGGCCCGCCATTCAGATCCAGCACAATGCGGTCTGGCTTGAACACCACAGAAGTAATCGCCACCCGCTCGCCAGGACCCGCGGACTGCCCCTTCTGATAAAGCATCTTGCGATATTCATCCCCGCTGGGCGTCATATTCCCATTCGCCAGCAGCGTAAGACCCGCTCCCAGCGGCAAACCGCGATGCGCAAACCCCTGCTCCGACACCAGCGCCTGCAGCAACTCCCGCCGCCCGCGCTCCGTCAGCTTCGTGTCCGGAAGCGTCAGCCGGGTAGGCTGAAAATCCACCACCGAATCCTCGGTCGCAGTCTTCATCCCCACCACAAATACCTGCGCCCCCGCCGTCGCGGCAGCAACACAGAAAACGCCAATCAAAGCTGGTTTGCGGAGTATGCTCGGGCCCATGCCATCACCTCGTGCGTTGAAGAAATTCTGCGCCTTTCCCCGCGATTTCGCAAACGCCTAAAGCTCGCCCTCAGCGTTCCCCCGCAGATGCTCCTCGATCGCCTGCATAGTCGACGCCGCACTCGGCGTCACCGCCAAAATCTGCACCAGCGGCGCCGGCTTCGCAGCCTGCTCCATCTTCACGTGCTCCGCCGGAGGTGTCACCTCCATCGCATACCCCGCCGCCACAATCACCGGATGCGTATAGCTCCACGCCAGCTCCCGCGTCATCCGATACAGCACACCCATCCCCACCACCGCCACGACCGCCGTAAACAGAGCACCCTCAGGGCCAAATAGCCCACCCGTCAACCAGAACGGTCCATATGCATTCGTATTCACCACCGAAGCAAAAGTATTCCACCCAACCGGCAGCCCAAACAGCACACCCGTACAAGCGCTCCACGCAAAGTGCAGCCCCCACGGCAGCCAAATCCCATGAGTCCTCAAATACCCCATACAAAACATCAAATTCAGCAGAAACACCACCACCACGCTCCACGGCCCAGCCAGCGGATGAAACCAGGAGACCCCCGCCGCAATAGCCGACATCAGCAGCGCCGCCCCGGTGGGCCCCACCGCCTTCACCAGCCGCCCAAACAAGTACCCCCGAAACACCAACTCCTGCGCCAGCGTAAGCACCAGCAGCATCACGACCGAGACCACCATCGCCCCCGCAGCCTGCCACGTAAACACCGGATGCAAAGCCCCAGCCAGCGCCATCGGCAGCACCGCCAGCACGACCAGCCCCCACCCCAGCGCCGCACCCATCCCCCACTCGCGCCCCGCCGTAGCCCGCGCCGGCAGAGCATTCAACCCCCGCACCGTCCCCCGTCGGGTCACGACCCAGTGAATGGCCGCAAACCCGACCAGGAGCAGAAACACCAGAAAAACCGCTGCCATCGAAGGCTCAAAAGCCTCCAGATGCAGCCTCACCGCAAACCCATCCGCCGCATGATCCGCCGCCGCCCGAGCAGCCAGCGCCCACAGCCCACCCACCACAAACAGCACGAACTCCATCGTCCGCGAAGGTACCACCGCGGTGTCGACTACAGATCGATTAGCTTGGTTCTCTTCCAGCAGGGCCAGCTCCTTACACCAACGCAGGCGCCACAGTATAAAACTGCGCAATATTGCGGAACTTCCCATAGCGATTGCTCAGCAGCGTCTCCAGCGGCACACCCTTCAACTCCGCCAGATGCTGCACCAGCCGCTCATTCACCATCGCGAACGCCTCTTCCGCATTGGCCTGCGTCCCGCCCACCGGCTCCGGCACCACGTCGTCGACACATCCCATCCGCAGCACATCCGTAGCCGTATACCGCAGAGCAGTCGCCGCGGCCTGTTTCTTCGCCGCGTCCTTCCACATAATGCTCGCGCAACCCTCCGGCGAAATCACCGAATAGATCGCATTCTCCAGCATCAGCACCCGGTCCGCCACGGCCAGCGCCAGCGCCCCACCCGACCCGCCTTCACCCGTAATGGTCGCAATCGTCGGAACCTTCAGCCGCGACATCTCCAGCAAATTCCGCGCAATCGCCTCACCCTGCCCGCGCTCTTCCGCGCCGAGCCCCGGATTCGCTCCCGCCAAATCAATAAACGTAAACACGGGCCGCCCAAACTTCTCGGCAATCTTCATCGCCCGCAGGGCCTTGCGATACCCCTCAGGATCAGGCGACCCAAACTTCCGAGCCACCCGTTCCTTCAGTGTCCGCCCCTTCAAATTCCCCACCACCAGCACCGGCTCACCATGAAAGTTCGCCATACCCGCAGTCATGGCAGCATCATCGCCAAACTGGCGATCGCCGTGTATCTCGCTGAAATCGGTAAACAGTGCCTCGATAAAGTCCATAGGATAGGGGCGCTGCGGATGCCGCGCCATCTCCGTCTTCACCCACGCTTCGGGCATTGGAGGAGCAGGTGCGGCGGGCTTTTGCTGAGTAGTCTCTGCCATTTCAATCCTCTACGATTGTAAGCGAAGCCGACTTCTGCCGTTTTGGTTTACCCTTCCCGAAGGGAATCTCCGCCCGCGCCTGCTATCGCCCCCTGGCTTGTCATTCCCGAAGGGAATCTGCGTTTGGTGTTGCCGTCACGGTTGCCGCCGCTATCGCAATTGCAGTTGCCTTTGCAGTTGCTGTTG
>CAZZYB010000503.1:0-3120 GCA_964658125.1 uncultured Acetobacteraceae bacterium
GGGCCATCTTCGTACCAGCGGTCTACTGCGTTCCGGTGGGCTGCATTGTGAGGGCGAACGGGCTGGGTGCGATCTGGGTTGGGGCGGGTGTAGAGCACTTCGGAGTGCCGTCGCTACTAGTAATTTTCACACCATACGAGTATGGGATCGGGTTCGCAGTCTGATACTTGCGGACGCTACAGAAAGAGCTATCGATGGGCGTCGACGAAAGAGAGTTGCCCGTGTCGCAGATGGTGGGATACGGGTCAGCGGGCGTATCAAATGTGATTTGCCACTTGAGGGAGGGATCGATGTACCACTCCACTACGGATTCCTGAAGGACACTGGGGTTGGGTGGGTCGGCTACGACCTTGCCCAGGGCATCGCAACTGAGATTGACGGTGCCCGAAAACGTCGCGGCTAAGGGATGTGGGACGACCACCTGCGCGGTCTGCACAATTGGCGCGACTTGCGAATTATTGGAACCGGGGCTTCCAACAATGCCCAGGCAATTATTGCAAGGGATGACCTGCCAGGGGGTCTCGGAGGCCGAGGCGAGATGAACGGCGGGCGCATCGGTGCTGAGTTTGATTTTGTACTGATAGAGCACGTACTTTTGGGCGCCGGGCGGCTGCGCCGTAACCTTACATGTGGCCGGATGACCGGGCGAACCAACCAAATCCGGATGAGTACCACAGGGATCAGGGCCATTGATGAAACTAACCATAAAGGATTTGGCGCGGCCGTATGGCGGCACGAGGTCCCAAACAAGTGTCTGCCCCGGCTCCGCGGAAGCGAAGCTGTCGCCCGATAGCGTCACGTAAGTGACAGTTTTCTTGCAGCCCGAGAACACGGCAAGGATGGAAGTAAGAGCAATAAGCAAAAGCGGTTTTTGCATGATGTTCTCCGTTTGAAAGTTAGGAATTCATTCCGCTGCCGGGGGGTTCGGATGTTGCCAGTGACTGGAAGCGAGGGTCTTTGAGAAGTGAGCCCATGTCTGGCATGGTCTTGAACTGGAACTGTGTCGCGCCTCGCGAAAGGCAACGCTTGATGGTGGCGAGCGCCTCGTCACGTTGGCCAGCAAGCTCAAGGACCCGGGCCTTGAGAAGTTGCGAGTCAATGTCGTCGGCGTGCAGGGCTTCAGCTTTTGAGACAAGCGGGAGAACGAAGTCCCCCCCCTCCGACTTAATGCGGGCCAGGGCGAGAAGCATGGTGAGCGGACCGTCGGCGGGGTCTGTCTTCAGCTGCTGGGCGGATAGGGCAGCGCATCTGGCATAGGCGGCTTTGGCATCTTTTTGATGGCCGGTGAAAACATCGTAGCAGTCCGCGAGACTCAACCAGTTGTAGACGCTGTCGGCTTCGAGGTTGATTGCTGCTTTGGCTGAGTCGATAGCCGCGGTGTATTTGCCTTGGGTCCGCAAGGCAGCAGCCAGAGTCGAGGCAGCCGCATCATTAGGTTGCAGCGCCATGCTTTTGCGGAGACTCGTGATGGCTTCATCCACCCTGCCCAGCTGCAGATAGACAGAGCCGAGGTTGTTAAACGCCAGTGCATCCATTGGCTTTTCAATAGTGACAGCGGCAAACTGGGTGAGGGCTTCGGGATATTGCCCTTCGGAGTTGTACAGAACCCCGAGTTCGTGGTGGGCGAGCCAGTAGTTGGGGCGGGCATCGATGACTCTCTGGAAGGTGGTCTTAGCGTCTTCCCATTGGTTGAGGCGGGAGTAGAGCTGTGCCTGGTAAACCAGAGTGCGGGGATTGGAAGGGTCGCTGGCCAGGGCTTTGCCTGTTTCGCTCAGGGCGCCTTTCTTGTCCCCGCGATACTCCATTACGGAGGCGAGGGCGAGGAGGCCTTCAACAAGCTGCGGGTTCCATTTGAGGGCAGCAACCGCATTCGCTTCCGCGAGTGAGAGCGCCGCAGGGTCCTTGTGTACCGTGTAGACGCGGCAGTAGGCTGACGCCAGTTCGGCGTTGGCGAGGGCGTAATGTGGGTCGACATCGATGGCTTCCTTGTACTTCTCGATAGCAGCCTGCAGGCCGCTATCGTTGGGCTGCTTTCTCAACGCTTGCGCTGTCTGAAAGGCCTCGTAGGCTTCGTGGCTCGAGGTTCCAGCTTTCACACGGTCTGGGTCGGGCTCGTATCGCGTAATGCCCAAAAGCTGCGCGGCGATCTTGACAGCTTTCTCTGGAATCGAAAATCTTTGATCGACGGGTACGCTGAACGGCATCTCGCGGAGTGTCCGCGATGCTTCCGGCTCGATCACCCGAAGAAGCAGATGTAACTCCCTGGCACCCGAGATCCCTGAGACGGCCAGTACCAGATTGACCCCGAGCGACTCCCGCAGCTCGTTCAGTTGCGTGAGAGTCGAGGTATCCTTTCCGACGCTATGCGGAATAATGAGCAGGTTGTGGTCGAACGCTTCGGCACGGGCAAGCTCGCTGGCAATCGCGTCGACCGCCGCCGTAATCATGGGCGCAATCCTTGCGTCGGACTGCGTCGGCCAGCTCACGAGCGCGACGAATCGCTTGGCGGGCAGCGGATGTAGAGCGAAGTTGATACTTGGCCAATTCAGCCATACCCCTCCAGCGGCTGCCGCAGCTGTGCTGGCACCGAATGCCAGGATGCGGCGACGAGAAAGCTTCGGCACGCCATCTGCACGCGGGCGCGACACCGGGCTTCCCGTCAAGAGTGTAGCCACGGCTTCGGACAGATTGTGGCAGCGCCCGACTGGAGAGGGCTGGAGGCAGCAATCTATGAACCTCCGCCAGTTCGGCGGAAGCTGGTCCATGAAGCTGTCGCGTGTGCCAGGCCTGTACGGCGGCGCGTGCCCTGACAACATTTTGTAGACCACCACACCGAAGGCGTAGACGTCCGTGGCGGTGGACGGCGGCTCGCCCTGGAAGAGTTCCGGGGCGAGGTAGCCGGGGGTGCCGGCGATGCCGTCTACCGTCAGGACTGTGCTCTCGGATTGGTAGCCGCGCGCCAGGCCGAAGTCGGTGACGCAGGCGCGGACGTCCGGGCCTGAGCCGTCGAGCATGATGTTGGCCGTCTTGATGTCGCGATGCAGAATGCCCGCTCCGTGCGCGGCGGAGAGGGCCGAAGCTACCTGCTCGACGATACGGGCAGCCTCCTCGAGAGGGACC
>CAZZYB010000504.1:0-3120 GCA_964658125.1 uncultured Acetobacteraceae bacterium
GTTTGACGGTCAAGCGTGGACAGGGATCGTACGATCTGTGCGTCACCAAGGTCCATGCGATCGAGCATCGCGGCAGCTATGCGCAGCGCGATCTAAACAAGAAGCTGTCTGATAAAGACGGCGTGTATTCGCTGGGCGGTCACGAGGCGATGGAGCGGGCGATTATCCGCTACGCAACGCTGGAAGAGGTGACGGCGAATCCAAAATTTGCGCATGGTGCGGAAGAGGGTGGCGAGACGAACGCCAAGCAGGGTTCGCGTGTCCAGAAGGAAGGCTACAACCCTCTCGGCGATACTCCCGCAAAAGAAGAGAGCATGTTTCCGAACGCGTGGAGCTACGAGAACCGGGATGTGTCGACCGGCGTGCTGCAAAACAAGTGGGGCATGGCAATTGATCTGAACTCGTGCGTGGCGTGCAATGCGTGCGTCGTGGCCTGCTATGCGGAGAACAATATTCCCACGGTCGGGCGCGAGCAGGTGAAGATTGGCCGCAATATGCAGTGGCTGCGCATCGATACGTACTTCGAAGGTGATCTTCACGCTCCCAAAGCGCACTTTCAGCCGATGGCTTGCCAGCATTGCGAGAACGCCGGCTGCGAGCTGGTTTGCCCGGTTGGTGCGACGGTGCATACGCCTGAAGGCCTGAACACGATGGTTTATAACCGTTGCGTTGGAACGAGGTATTGCTCGAACAACTGCCCGTACAAGGTGCGCCGGTTCAACTTCCTGCTGTACTCGGATTTTGATACGGAAAGCCTGAAGTTCATGCGCAACCCGGACGTGAGCGTGCGTTCGCGCGGTGTGATGGAGAAGTGCTCGTACTGCGTGCAGCGCATTGAAGCCGTGAAGATCCAAGCGGACAAGGAAAACAGGGCGATCAAGGATGGCGAAATTGTGACGGCTTGCCAGCAGGCTTGCCCGACCGATGCGATTCTGTTCGGCAACCTGAACGATCCGAACAGCGCCGTCTCCAAGCGGAAGGCCGAGGAGCGGGATTATCCGGTGCTTGGCGATTTGAACTATCGTCCACGGACGACTTATACGGCAGGCGTCATCAACCCGAATCCGACCCTGGAGCTTGCTTAAGATGTCAACCAAGAGCCCAATCGTCGATCCAAAACAGCCCATCGTGGACCCGATGATCGACCCGCGCACGGGTGAGTACGCGGTCATCGCGCCGGGACATAACTTCAAGTCCGTGACGCAGAAGATTGCGGGCATCGTGTTGACGGGCCATACGCCGCTGGCGTGGTTTTTCGGCTTGATGTTCGCGGGCGGCATTGCGTCGCTGGTGGTGATCGCGGTTACCTGGCTGTTCCTGAAGGGCGTCGGTATCTGGGGTGTCACGATTCCCGGCGCCTGGGGCTTTGCGATCATCAACTTCGTTTGGTGGATCGGTATCGGCCATGCGGGTACGCTGATTTCCGCAATTCTGCTGCTGTTCAAGCAGACGTGGCGCAACTCGATCAACCGCTTCGCGGAGGCGATGACAATTTTTGCGGTGGTCTGCGCCGGTATGTTCCCACTGATTCACGTGGGGCGTCCGTGGCTGGGTTATTGGCTCTTTCCGTATCCGAACACGATGAACATCTGGCCGCAGTTCCGCAGCCCGCTGGCGTGGGACGTGTTCGCGGTTTCGACGTATGCGACGATCTCGATCGTGTTCTGGTACATGGGCATGATTCCCGACTTCGGCACGCTGCGCGATCGCGCAACGATGCCACTCGCGAAGTACTGCTACGGGATTTTGTCGCTTGGCTGGCGCGGGTCGACACGGCACTGGATTCGGTATGAGACCGCTTCCCTGCTGCTGGCCGGGCTTTCAACGCCGCTGGTGCTTTCGGTACACACGGTCATCAGCTTTGACTTCGCGGTCGCGGCTCTGGCGGGTTGGCATACGACGATTTTCCCGCCGTACTTTGTGGCGGGCGCTATCTATTCGGGCTTTGCGATGGTGCTGACGCTGGCCATTCCGATTCGGAAGTTCTATCACCTGGAAGACCTGGTGACGTTGCGGCATCTCGACAACATGGCGAAGGTCATGCTGGGGACCGGCGGCATTGTGGCTTATGGGTATGGCATGGAAGTGTTCATGTCGTGGTACTCGGCCAGCCACTGGGAATTCTTCATGATGTGGAATCGTATGTTCGGGCCGATGGGCTGGGCTTACTGGATTCTGATATTGACTAACATCGCGATTCCGCTGACCAGCTTATGGAGCCGCAAGCTGCGCGTCAATGTGGCTTATCTGTTCACACTGTCGATCATTGTGAATATCGGCATGTGGTTTGAGCGGTTCGTGATTGTTGTGACGTCGCTGTATCGCGACTACCTGCCATCGAGTTGGGGAACCTATCGCGCGACGAAGTGGGATTACATGCTGTTTATCGGGACGTGGGGTCTGTTCACGACTCTGTTCCTGCTGTTCGCGCGTTTCGCTCCAATGATTCCCATGAATGAAATCAGAATGATGCTTCCGCAAAGCAAGGTGCATCCCGGTGGAGCGAATTCTGAAACGGTGATTGAGGAGACAGTCTGATGCCGCCGAGAGAAGGAACATACGGTTTGCTGGCCGAATTCAATACGCCGAGTGAGCTGGTCTATGCGACGCAGCAGGCAAGGGCCGCTGGTTATCGCCGGATGGAGTGCTATACGCCTTATCCGGTGGAAGAAGCGGCTGAGGCCCTGCACTTTCATAAGAACCGCGTTCCGCTGGTGTGCCTGGTCGGGGGCGTCATGGGACTGACGACGGCGTTTCTGATGGAGGCGTGGATTGCGATTTGGTCGTACCCGCTGAATATTGCGGGCCGTCCGCTGTTCTCGTGGCCGGCTTTTATTATTCCGGCGTATGAGTGGACGATTCTGTTTTCGGGCCTGTCGGCTGCATTCGGGATGATTGCGTTGAATGGTTTGCCGCAGCTCTATCATCCGGTGTTCAATGCGCCGAACTTCCGCAACGGCGCGACGACTGACAAGTTTTTTCTGTGCCTGGAAGCGCATGATCCGCAGTTTTCCCTGGCTGGGTCGCGAGCGTTTCTGGAGAAGTTTTCGCCTGTCTCCATTGTGGAGGTGGACCACTAATGCAGGGATTAGGGATTAGAGAACAGGGATTAGGAGCGAG
>CAZZYB010000505.1:0-3101 GCA_964658125.1 uncultured Acetobacteraceae bacterium
GGGAGTCGTCCTTGGTTTCAAAACGACGCTTGCCCCAGAGGTGGGTTGCGGAGTTGACCAGCCAGGTGGCGTGCAGGCCGAGCGTGACGCGGAGGAAGGTTCCCCAGAGCATCATGCCGACTGCGCCGACGACCGGGTGTGCCGGCGTGAGCAGCGCGCCCAGGACGGCTTGCAGAATTCCCGTGGCGGTGAGCGGAAGCCAATGGTACTTCGAGAGCCAGACGTGGCCCTTGTCGCGGGTGAGGTCAGGAGCGTAGCGGCCGAGGAGGGCGGTCTCAGAGTGCAGCGCGCGACCGGAGAGAATCCAGCCGGCGTGTGCCCACCAGGTGCCGTCGTGCGGCGTGTGCGGATCACCTGCGTCGTCGGAGTTCTGATGATGAACGCGGTGGGTAGCGACCCAGAAGATGGGTCCGCCTTCAAGCGCCATGGTGCCGCAAGCGGTGACGAAGTACTCAAGCCACTTGGGAACGCGATAGCCGCGATGCGTAAGCAGGCGATGGTAAGCCATGCCGATGCCGACGTTGATGGCGAGGAAGTACATGACGGCAAAGACAGCGAGATTCTTCCAGGAGAAGAAGAAAAGTGCGGCGATGGCGCCTACGTGGAAGAGGCCCATGGCGATGGTGGTGATCCAGTTGACGCGGCCCTGCTGGTGCTCGCGGCCCATGCGGAGGTCCTGCTTGATTTTGAGAACGACTTCCTGGACGGGGACCACGGGTGTAGCTTTGGTATCTGTAACGGGGATGAGTGTCGTATTCATCTGGTTGATTTATTCCCTCTGAAACAACGATAGTCCCGGAGTGGATGGGTTGTGTGTAAGACTTTTGTAATGGGGTGCGGGATGACATTGGACGGTTCGTTGCGGATGCGACTAGGGCTCACTTGCTGTGTCTTGTTGTTGGTCAATGTCGGTGTTTTTGCTCAGGATTTGGCTAAAAAGCGCATCGATCTTTCAACCAGCAAACAGATGCTGCTGCCTGTTCCCGGGGCGGCGCAGCGCGTCAACAGCCTGCCCATGACGATGGTGGTATCGCCCGATGGGCGCTGGGTCGTGACGTTGAACGCGGGGTATGGGACGAGGGAGTCGGAGTACGAGCAATCGCTGGCAGTATTGAATGTGACGACCGGGGCGATTCGCGACTTTCCCGATGCGCGGACTGTGGTGGATTCGAAACAGACGTTCTTTTCAGGGCTGGCGTTCAGCGCGGATGGGAAGCATTTGTATGCCAGCCTGGCATCGTCGAGCGATCCTGAAGGCGACGGCAAGCGACGGACCGGCAATGGCATTGTGGTGTACGGCTTTGCGGATGGCGTGATCTCAGCGCAGGGTTTTGTGAAGCTTCCGCTGGTGAAGCTGGCTGTGGGGCGTCACACGTTGCTGCGTGAGGCCGATGGCGGGACGATGGGTATACCGTATCCGGCGGCGATTGCCGTTTTGCCGGGAGCGCAGGAGAGGCTGTTGGTCGCGGAGAATCTTTCGGACAGCGTTGCTGTTTTGAACGTGAGGACCAACCAGGTTGAGCACCGATTCGATGTTTCAAGTAACGAGGCTGTGCCATCGACTTATCCGATTGCTCTGGCGGTGACGAAGGACGGGGCGCGGGCTTTTGTGGCGTTGTGGAATGCGAGTGAAGTGGTTGAGCTTGACCTGGTCAAGGGCACGGTGGCTCGACGGATTTCGTTGATGAAACCGAAGTCGGACATTGCTGCGGGAACTCATCCGTGTGCATTGCTGCTGGATGAGCGGAGTGCAACGCTTTATGTTTCGCTTTCGAATCGCGATGCGATCGCCGTGTTGGATATCGGGAAGGCGGCGACGGCGAAGCTGGAAGTGAAGGGCTACTTCGATACCCGACTGCCGGGACAGAGTTACTTTGGAGCGGAGCCTAACGCGCTGGCGTTGAACGGCGATGGGTCGCGTTTGTATGCGGCGAATATGGGGACGAACTCGATTGCGGTGCTTGATCCTCGCCACTTGAAGAGCATGGAGAAGGCGAAGGGCATGACTGAGCCCCTGGGCTTTGTTCCGACGGAGTTGATGCCTGTTGCGCTAACGTTTGTGGGCTCGAAGAGCGGTGGCGATCTGTTCGTGTCGACCGATAAGGGGGAGGGCACGGGACCGAACGGCAAGCCGCAAATCCTTACGGAGTCGGTGAAGGGAATGGCAAAGTTTAAACGCTCTTTCACTTATTCCCCGTCGCTGCTTTACGGGTCTGTCGCGAAGCTGGATGAGCGCTCGATCGAGAGCGGTTTGAAGGCTTCTACGGCGGAGGTGCTGGATTCGAACCTGATGCACGCGCGGGAGGAGAAGATTGAGTTCGCGGCGGGACGCAATCCGATCAAGCACATCGTTTACATTATCAAGGAGAATCGAACGTACGATCAGGTGCTGGGCGATTTGTCGTCAGGTGGGAAGCCAGTCGGAAATGGCGATCCTTCGCTGACGATGTATGGTGCGCTGATTACACCGAACGAACATAAGCTCGCACTGCAGTTTGGGGTTCTTGACAATTTCTTCGATTCGGCCGAAGTGTCGGGGTCGGGGCATGTCTGGTCGATGGCGGCGATCGGCACGGACTACCTGGAGAAGACTTGGCAGCAGAATTATCGGGGCAATCAGCGCACGTATGACTATGAGGGCATGGTCGCTGACGGGTATCCGCTGTTGCAGCATATCCCCGATGTAAATGAAGCTCCGAGTGGCTATATCTGGACGAACCTGGCGGCGCACGGAAAGACTTTGTACCACTTTGGCGAGTACATCAATACGGAATTCTGCACGGAAAAGAAGATGGGCCGGAAGACGGTCAACCCGCAGGAGGGCACGACGTCGAGCTGGGAGAGAGTCTGCGCGTCGCCGACCATCAAGCCCGGCGAAGCGCTGCCGGCTCAGTGGGGTGGCGGGAAGAATTTGTGGCCGTGGGCGATCCCGAAGATCGGCAAGAATGTTGCGACCAAGCCGGAGCTGGTAGGACACTTTGCGGAAGAGTCTCCGGACTTCAATTTGCGTGTGCCGGATCAGATTCGTGTGCAGGTGTTCCTGCGACATTTCGAACAATGGAAGCGCGATCGTGAGGCCGGCAAAGATACGATGCCCAACT
>CAZZYB010000506.1:0-3095 GCA_964658125.1 uncultured Acetobacteraceae bacterium
CCATCTGTGTATCGTAATCCACTAAATGCAACCATCTTCCCAACTGTGAGTTCGTCTGACGCCAATGAATGCAAGGCGCCAGCAAAATTCACTTTTGTTCCGCCGATTGTAAGCACACCAGAAGACTTATTTATTGAAGTGATCGCGCCGCTTAGAAGAACGGTAGTAGAGCCAGGAACGTATTGCACCGAACTTTCGTCTTCGACCGCAGATACAAGATAGGATCCGCCCTCGCCGATAACACCTTCTATGGACACCACGTGTCCCAACAGTTGGTCAACGGGCACACCGCGGGCAACAACCCACTGTCCTAGCACGTGTAGTTGCGACGTTTTAGCATTAACGCCGTCGACCGGGCCTCGCAGCAAGGTCTGCGGGCCACCAGAAGTCATCGCAGTACTGGTAGTTATTCCAGCCGCCACGAAACAGACAGTTGACGCAATTGACTTGGCGATCCTTGCATACCTAGCGCGCATCATTAAGCTCCTTCTCCACGCAGCAACTTGAGGTAATCCTCTCGATCTTCGTTGTTTTCGACGTAGTGATATAAACCGACGCCAGTTTTTATGGGGCCTTGACTGTCTTTATTCGAATGTTTGGCAAACCACGTATCAACTTCATCAATGAACTTTTCGCCGGACTTGCGAATGAACCCGTGAAATTTCGCCAAGTCCGCCTCAGATAGTCCGTAATCGGCAAAGACGCTCCGTTGGAGTAAGCCTGCGCCTTTAACAGTATTCTTAAGATTTGCCGCTGTGGTCCCTATAACCGTATGCACCGCTTCAGCGAATGCCTGAATATTTTCGGGACTCAAGCGTTCAGCTATGTAAGTTCGAGCGACGCAGCGAACAATTCCATTTCCCATCAACTCAACCGCGTTCGACTTAGCTAGCGCGTCTAGCACGATATCCGCGGAAATGTGGGGGCCCGCATACTTGTGAACGAGCGATTCGAAACTTCTCGACTCAAGCCCGCGCTGAGGGTCTTCAGATCTAATTGGGATGTCCAAGACCAAGCCGTAGGGTCCCAAATACAAAACGTCTGAATGCCACCCGGCCAGAACGGCCGATGCTGCCAACGAGAAATTCAGTATCGAGGCAGCACTATTTTCGGCTCCCCCAAGATCGCGCACCTGGAGTGCAGTCATCCCTGTCATCAATCCCACCTCGTCATCCGCGGGGTTCTTATTCCCACTGTCCCGCAACTCAGACCTCGCACTACTAACGAGAGCGCTCTTGAGCGCTAGCGACAAATCGTCGAAGCCGATCCCATTTCTTATCGCAATGCGGCATAACGGACGCAGCACATGGCGTATCGCCGCAAGCAGATTTCCTTTAACAGATTGCTCCACCGGACGACATAATACAACCTTTTCTGTGTCCTAATTCACGTTATATATTCGTTACGTGCGCCTGTGAACTAGTTAACTAAATCACAAGCACAGTTAATTTTGACTCTTTTATTTGGTTAAGCTGGACCGGTGGTTGGGTACTTGTGTTGAATGGATTGATGTTTCGCAATCTCAGATTGGTCGCGCTGTGCATAGCTGTGTCCACATTGGCGTCCTGCAGCCGCGAATCAGAGTCGGAACACCGTGAAGCAACTTCTGTATTGCGGAGAGGACTTGGTGGTGAGCCGTCGACTCTCGACCCCGCCGCAGCAGTTGACAACTTCTCCACCCAGGTAATCCAAGATCTTTATGAAGGACTGACTGTTGAGTCGCCTTCCGGCTCTGCGAAGCCTGGGATTGCCTCTAGTTGGCAGGTCGATGCCAGCGGCAAAAAGTACACCTTTCAATTACGACCCGATGCGTTTTGGTCAAACGGTAAACGTGTAGTTGGTCAGGATTTCATTAATGCCTGGCGAAGGGTATTGGACCCAGCTCACGGGTCCCCAGTCGCGAATGACCTTCTCTTCATCGCAGGGGCAGCTGCAATTTCCGCTGGGGTGTCACCGCCTTCGTCTCTCGGCGCGTCTTCCCCGTCAGACGATGTTTTAGTCGTCAATCTCGCTCAGCCAGCTCCGTTTTTCCCAGAATTAGTTGCTCATTCTTCTGCTTTTCCAATTTATTCGGAGCAGAGCGCCCGAAGCCACAACCCAACTGACTGGGTATCGGATGGCCCCTACGTTCTGCAAAGTTGGCAACCCGGCACGCGAATCGAGTTGAAGCGAAACGACCATTACTGGGATAAAAAAGCCGTACAGATTGATACGGTTCAATATCTATTTGCTTCGGACCAGACTGCACAATATGCCGCATACCGTTCCGGCGAACTGGATATGACCGACACCATTCCGTCAAATGCAGTGGCAACTATAAGAAAAGAGCACCCCGAGGAAGTGGTGATAGCTCCCTATCTCGGAGTTGCCTATTACGGAGTGAATTTCCAAAATCTTCCTTTCATTACCAACCGAAAGTTGGCACAAGCGCTTGCGATGGCAGTCGACAGGGAGCGCCTAGTTAAAGTACTCGCGCTCGGACAAATCGGCGCGTTTGGGATTGTGCCTCCTGGCACTTGGAACTACACGCCTCAGAGATGGGATTGGTCGTCATTGAGTAATGTCGATCGAATCGCGGCTGCGCGAAAGCTATATGCCGAAGCCGGGTATTCTCGGCAAATGCCGTTAGTCCTTCGTTTGCTTTACAACTCGAATCCGGAAATCAAACAGACAGCTCTTATTGTCGCCGCCATGTGGAAAGAAGTGTTGGGAGTTGAAACTGCGCTCACCGAAGAGGAATTTCGTGTTTATCTGCAATCTCGGCATGACAAAACCCGGTGGGACGTGGTGAGGCTGGCTTGGAGCGCCGACTACAACGATGCAAGCAATTTTCTAGAGCTTTTTCGGTCTGGGTCAGCAAACAACGATACTGGCTACAGCAACAGCTCGTTTGACCAATTAGTCGACTCCGCAGGCGGTTCTCCAGATCAGGAAAATCGTCGCCGTCTCCTCGAGTCGGCCGAAAAGACCGTATTAAATGATTACCCTGCAATCCCGCTCTACTTCTACGTTTCGAAACGGCTGGTTAAGCCATACGTCTCAGGTGTGACACCAAATGCCTTGGATCGAGTCTATTCAAAGTCCGTCGCCTTAAG
>CAZZYB010000507.1:0-3095 GCA_964658125.1 uncultured Acetobacteraceae bacterium
CGAAGCAAGAGCAGGAAGAACAAGTCGGAGCACGGGCAAGAGTCGTTGCGGGCGGTCGCAGCATCGTACAGTTGAGAGACGAAGAGGGAGCACATCTATGGCGCAGGAGCGTAGCGCGGGGCGGCGGCCGAGGGTTGTTGTTGTGGGTGCGGGGTTTGGCGGCATTAATGCCGCGATGGGGTTGGGGAAGATCAATGCCGATGTGACGGTGGTGGACAGGAAGAACCATCACACGTTTCAGCCGCTGCTTTACCAGGTGGCGCTGGCGGTGCTTTCGCCCGGGGAGATTGCGCAGCCGATCCGGTCGATCCTGCGGAACAATGCGAATACTGAAGTGATCATGGACGAGGTGACCGGGTTCGACACCGAGATGAAGCGGGTACACCTCAAGAGCGGTACGGAGCTGGTGTACGACTACCTGGTGGTGGCGACCGGTTCGACGCATAGTTATTTCGGCAAGGATGAGTGGGCGAAGCTGGCGCCGGGGCTGAAATCGCTGGAGGATGCGACGGAGATCCGGCGGCGGGTGCTGTTGGTGTTTGAGCTGGCGGAGCGGCAGATGTTGGAGTCTGGCGTGCATCCATCGCTGAACTTTGTGATCATCGGCGGCGGGCCTACGGGTGTGGAGCTTGCGGGGGCTATTTCGGATATTGCCAAGCTTTATATGCGGAAGGATTTCCGGCACATTGATCCTGCGATGGCGAAAGTTTTGATTCTGGAGGGTTCGCCTTACATCCTCGGGGCGTATCCGCCGGACCTGCAGAAGAAGGCGATCGAGCAGTTGACCGCGCTGGGTGTCCAGACCCGTACGGGGGCGCACGTGACGGATGTGCAGCCGGGATATGTGATGGTGGGCGACGAGAAGGTTGAGAGCGTATGCACGCTGTGGGCGGCGGGGGTGCAGGCTTCTCCGCTGGCGAAAATGCTGGCGCCTTCGCTGGGCTGCGAGACGGACCGGCGCGGGTGTTTGCTGGTGGATGATCACTTGAATCCTCCGGGGCATCCTGAGGTGTTCATTCTCGGCGACATGGCGCATTTTATGCAGGACGGCAAACAGGTGCCCGGAGTGGCGCAGCCGGCGATGCAGATGGGGGCGTACTCGGCCAAGCGTATCGGGTTGATGATTCAAGGCCGGGAGGAGCGTCAGAAGCCGTTCCGATATTTCGACAAGGGCGATATGGCGACCATTGGGCGCAAGGCTGCGGTGGCCAGGATTGCGTGGCCGTTCCATGCGCACTGGAGCGGTTTCATGGCATGGGCTACGTGGCTGGTGGTGCATATCTTCTTCTTGATTGGGTTCAGAAATCGATTGTCGGTGTTCAGGCAATGGGCGTTTACGTATCTGAGTTTTCAAGACGGGGTGCGCTTGATCGTCGGTTCGCAGGAGTTGCCTGGCTGGAACGAACTCACCGGGGATAGCCCTTCCGCGCCTGAAGCTGTGGCTGCAACTCAATCGGCGACGGCAGTTTGAAGGCGGCCCTGAAGCGTGCCTGATGGGTTCGAATGAAGCATTCGGTGCGGTCGTTGTCCATTGTGAGCAATGCGTCTCCCCCAATGCAGTGACGCCGGGGTCAGCGGCGCTGCGGGCATGTACTGCTGTCGCAGCAAACCTTCATCGAACAATATGGCATCCGTAGCGTTGTAGGGACGGGAGGGTTGCTGCTTAGTGGCTACTTTTCGTGGTGATTCCATGTGCGCGTGTCGTTGTTTCGCCGGAGTTTGCGGCGTTATTTTGCACGATTGCGTTGAGCGTCAAACGGGCTTTCCTTCCGTTCTCCGCTAACGAGGTTTTTGCCGAAATTCCTGGAATGCTTTTGTGACTACGGGCCCTCAGACCGGTGCAGGTGTTGAAGCTTCTGGCCAGGAAGCTGAGACGGCGCGTCTACGCGCGGAAGTGGAGACACTGCGTCAACAGCTGGAGGTGAATAAAACGATCGCGGGGCAGGCGGCTAGCCGGGCCGAGCGTGCGGTGATCGAGGAGCGGCGGAGCGCTGAAGCTCGCGAGGAGCAGGCGCAGCTGGTGCACGATTTGATCCGCGTGGGTGCGGATTCGGTGATTGTGCTGGACCAGAATTATGTAGTGACGTTCATGAACCAGCGGGCGATGGATGAATTCGACGACGGTGAGAAGCTGGTGGGACGGCCTCTGCTGGAAGTTTTTCCGGAGATGGAGGGGACCAGTTTTTGGACGCATGGCAAGCGCGTGATGGAAGATCGTGTGGCGGTATCGTTTGAGGATTTTTACGAGCCGCGGGGCGTCTGGTACAGCGTGAATGCGGCCCCGGTAGGACATGGCATTGCGTTCTTTTTTCGCGATGTGACAGAGCGTCGCCGTCGTGATGCAGCTTTGCAGCGGACAGAGAAGCTGGCGGCGGTAGGGCGGATGGCGAGTTCCATTTCGCACGAGATCAACAATCCGCTGGAGAGTGTGACGAACCTGCTGTACCTGATTCAGCATGGTGAGAGCGACCATGAAGACATGCGGACGTATGCTCAGCTGGCATCGAGCGAGTTGGCGCGGGTATCGCATATTGTGACGCAGACGCTGAAGTTTCATCGCCAGTCGACCCATGCGGCGCAGTGCAGGAGTTCGGAGATTCTGGAGAGCGTGGTCGCGCTTTATCACAACAGGATTGTGTCGTTGCGGACGACCATCCATCGCAAATATGTAGAACGAGACAGCATGCTTTGCTTCGCAGGTGATATGCGGCAGGTGTTTGCGAACCTGATTGGCAATGCGCTGGACGCGATTGGCGAAGATGGTCAGATATGGCTGCGGACCCGGAGGGCGCATAGTCCACGAGACGGTGCACCGGGGGTGCGAGTGACGGTGGCCGATGATGGATGCGGTATGAGTCCGGAGACGCAGAAGGCAGTCTTTGAGGCGTTCTTTACGACGAAGGGCATGACCGGGACAGGGCTGGGGCTGTGGGTGAGCGCGGAGATCATTCGCACCCACCGCGGCACGATCAAGGTGCGGAGTTGTGACAGGGCAGGCCGTAGTGGGACCGTTTTTGCCGTATTTTTCCCGGATTAGAGGAACGGGGCGAGCTGCTTTCGCAGTTGGCGTTTTCAAGTGTCGGTGATGATGGAAC
>CAZZYB010000508.1:0-3076 GCA_964658125.1 uncultured Acetobacteraceae bacterium
TCACCGGCTACCTGATCGGCCATTATGGCGGAAGGCCGCTGTTGGAAAAGTATGGATGGATGGTCCGCTTGACACCGGAAAGGCTGCACAAGTTCGAGGAGATCTTTCGGGTTCGCGGTCCGATCATCGTCGTCACCGCGGCCGAACTCGAAGCCATCGCCGAAGTAGCCATCGCCCACGACCTCTTCGTCTTCACCGACGAAATGTACGAGTACTTCATCTACGACAACGAGCACCACCGCAGCATCGCCACCCTCCCCGGCATGGCCGACCGCACCATTACGATCTCCGGCTTCTCCAAAACTTTCTCCATCACCGGCTGGCGTCTCGGCTACCTAACCGCAAGTCCCCGCTGGCTCCCCGCCATCGGCTATTTCCACGACCTCACCTACGTCTGCGCCCCATCCCCCGCGCAATTCGGAGCAGCCGCCGGCCTCCTCCAACTCCCCGCCACCTTCTACACCGATCTGGCCGCCGAGTACCAAACCAAACGCGACCTAACCTGCGCCGCCCTCACCACCGCCGGCCTCACACCCTCAATCCCCACCGGCGCCTACTACATCCTCGCGGACGCGACCCACATCCCCGGCACCGACGCCAAACAAAAAGCCCGCCGCCTGTTAGCCGACACCGGCATAGCCGCCGTAGCCGGCTCCGCCTTCTTCGGCTCAGACCAGCAAGGCCACAACCGGGGCGAAAACCTCCTCCGCTTCTGCTTCGCAAAAAAATCCGCAGACCTCACCGAAGCCTGCCGCCGCCTGCAAGCCTTCCGTCCTGCGCCATAGGGCTATTTGCAACTCAGCGTCACCGGTGTCGTTCCCGTATCGATTCCCAAGGTGAAGCTCGCGGTCAGTACAACCGGGCTGGTCGTTGAGCCGAGACACGTCGCCAGGCCATTGGTCGCGTCATTGGCGCTGCTTATCGAAACATCCGTCGGATCGGGGTTCGCCCACGTCGCGTGCAGCAGCACAACCGCAGTGGAAACAGGACAACCGATCGGCGCGGTCTGTGCAGCGGTCACCGTAAACTGCTGCTGATTCCCGGGCGGCACAGCCATGTGATGCGCCATGCCCAGTGCGGGCCCCACCTTGAAGCTTTCGCCTGCGAGCGCGCAATTCGGTCCGGCCACAACTCCAGCACAACCCGTCAACATCAACGCAGCCATCGCCAGCCCCAGCACAGCCATTCTCATGACTGCCGATTATAGGCTCCGAATCAGCGCATCAAGCCAGCAGATCACCATAAGGAAGCGTCAACCACCGCCTCTGCCCGCAATGCCCACCCGCAATACTCGGAATCAGCATCACCTCATCGCCATCCTCAAACGCATGAGAATCACCACCCAGAAAACGAATATCCTCATCGTTCACATAGACGTTGATAAACCGCCGCAGCTTCCCATTCTCATCCTTCACATTCGCCGAAAGCGCCGGAAACTTCGTATCGAACTCCGCCAGCAACCCCGTCAAATCCGGAGCCTCCGACACAAACGTCTTCTGCCCATCCGTATGCCGCGCCAGCGCCGTAGGAAGCGTCACCTTGATACTCATCGCGCACCTCCAGCAAGCTCCAGCTCAAGCGCATCAAGATTTCCATCGAGCGCGCGAATGTACTCATCAAACGCCGCCAGCTTAGGCTTAACAGCCACACCCGCCTCAAAGCATCCCTCCAGCGCATCAGTAGTCTTCAACCCATTCCCCGTAATGCAAACCACGGTCGTCTCGTCAGGTGAAATCCGTCCATGCGCATACAGCCGAGCCGTCACAGCAGTAGTCACACCACCAGCAGTCTCCGTGAAAATTCCCTCAGTCTCCGCAAGCTCCTGGATCCCGGCAACAATCTCCACATCCGAAACATCCTCAGCCCATCCACCCGACTCACGAATCATCTTCGCCGCCGCAGGCCCATCCGCAGGATTCCCAATCGCCAGCGACCGCGCAATCGTATTCGGCCGCTGCGGCTCAATGTAATCCCAACCCTCTTTCACCGCATGAGAAATAGGCGAGCACCCCGTGGCCTGTGCCCCAAAGAACTTCACCTTCTTCGGCTCCACCAGGCCCAGCGCAATCAACTCCCCAAACGCCTTCTTGATCTTCCGAATCAGCGACCCACCGGCCATCGGGCAAACCACGTTATCCGGCAGCTTCCACCCCAGCTGTTCCGCAATCTCATACCCCACCGTCTTCGACCCCTCAGCGTAATAAGGCCGCAGATTCACATTCACAAAACCCCAGTTGTACTCATCCGCAATCAGCGTGCAGAGCCGGTTCACGTGATCGTAGTTGCCATCGATCCGCACCAGCCGCGCGCCATACACCTGCGTATTCAAAATCTTCGCCGCCTCGAGATCAGCCGGCACCAATATGCAAGCCTTCAACCCCAACCGCGCCGATTGCGCCGCAACAGAATTCGCCAAATTCCCCGTCGAAGAGCATCCCACAGTCTCAAACCCAAACGCCTGCGCATTCGCCAGCGCGACCGAAACCACGCGGTCCTTGAAACTCAGCGTAGGAAAGCAAACCGCATCGTTCTTCACATAAAGATTGTTAGCGCCAATCCGCTTCCCTAACCCCTTCGCCCGCACGAGCGGCGTAAACCCAACCGGCAGATCAGGCTCAAAGCCCTCCGGAATCGGCAGCAGCGCTTTATAGCGCCAGATATTCGCTGGCCCAGCCGCAATGTTTTCACGCGTAAACCGTCCCCGGACGGCCTCCAGGTCGTACTGCACTTCGAGAGGCGCATAGCACTCATCGCAAGCAGAAATCGGCCGGTTACCAAAGCTTTTGCCACACTCATTGCAGCGAAGCTCATACAAATTACAGGAATATTCCATTACAACTCCCTCGTAGTAAGGGGGCTCGATCCTGAAACTTTCTCTATGCTGGAATGCCGGAACGGCAAAAGGAAGGAAATGCGGGGGTGCAGCTTCACGTCCGCTGCAAACTCCGAATCTCATGTTCCCTGTTTCCAGGAGAGAGTTGACACCGGTACGCATGTTTTGTCCGGTTGTCGTGGCGTCTCAGGGCTCGTCCCTCAACCACTCTGCATGAAATTCAAATCTGCCGAAGCAGACTGG
>CAZZYB010000509.1:0-3076 GCA_964658125.1 uncultured Acetobacteraceae bacterium
CCCGGTCCACCGCCTCCGGGTCCACCGCCGCCCGGGCCTCCCGGTCCACCGCCGCTCATCATGCCGCCGATCATGCTGACGATTGCGCCAGCCGGATTGCCGCCTTCAGGAATCATGCCGCTCGCTCGACCCTGTGCGACGGCGTCTTCGATGCGCTGGCGGATTTCGTCCTCGCTGAAGTTGCCCAACGGGTTGGTGACGCCAGTCGTTCCGCTGACCGCAACCGTCTCCGTGCCCGCGCTCGCAGTGTCCCCGAGTCCCGCCAGCGACGGCATAGAAGCCTCAGCCGACCCCGCCGCACTTGTGCCCGCGCTTGCATCGGAGGCGCCGGCTGATTCGCCCGTCGTAAGCCCGAGGCTCTGCAGACCGCGGCCCGCTGTCGCCACATTTTGCCGAGCCTCCGCAGCTGCCACTCGGCTGGCAAGCTGCATGCCGAAGTCCGCCGTCTGGCTCGGCTTGCCGCCGTTCTCTCCAGCAGCATTCAGCAGCACTTCGGCAGTCTGAGCCGCAAACGCTGCGAGTTCCACGCGCACCACGTACCGCCCGTTGCGCGGAATGGCCATAGCGTAGGAGCCGTTGATGTCGGTAGTCGTCGTAAATTTCTTGCCGCTCAGAGAGTTGGTCGCCGTGATCGCGACACCAGGCAGCGGAATCCCACCCGGCTTGCCCGCTGTCCCCGCGACCACGGTTCCATGGATCGTTCCACCTTGTGCAGCAGCGGCGGCAGCAGGCGCGGCGGCAACCGGGGCAGGCGCATCCGCAGCGGTTTGCGCACGCATCGCCGCTCCACTTGCCGCCGCTATCAGAGCGCATACCAGCCCGCATTTTTGCCATCGTTGCATCGTTACCGAACCCCCCACGTACACTCCTCCGGCCTCACCGTCCTCAGACGGTCGTATGGTTTAAAATCAAGCGCGCATTAGCTCTGCGGCGGCGTCGTTGCGGGAGGCGTGACAGCACCCGGTCCAGTCTGGATTCCCGTTGGTCGCGGGCGTTCGCCTTCGCGCCTCGGTCGCGGAGTCGCCACATTCAGTTGAGCCGGTACAAACACGCCGCTCTTGAGCGATCCCTGCCCGGCCACGTTATCGCCGACTTTTATATCAGCCAATGTAATGCTCTCGCCGCCTTCGACGGGAACCATACCGCCTGCTCCGCCGAATCCCTGGCCGCCACCCGCACCGCGAGCAGCACGCGCACCGCGTTTGAACGACGTTGACTCATCGAAGCCGATGGTCTGCGCCACACCGTCAGCCCTCTGCACCGTCATCTTCAGATTGTCGGTATCGATCGCGGTCACGCGTCCTGCGATGTAGGTCTTGCCGAGGTTCTCGCGCATCTTCTTCAACTGCTCGGCGTCCGTTGCGAACATCATCGCCGCGTGCAGAGTCTTGGTGGGAGCGTCCATGTTGCCGACCGCCATCACGCCGTCGCCGGCTTTCAGGTCTGCCACTTTAAACGCCACGCCCTGACCCTTCATCAGTCGTGTATTGGGCGTAGTCGTCACCTGGTAGGTAACGCCATCCTCGCCCTTCACGGTAACGGCATCGCCCGCGACGGCGGTAACGGTGCCGCCCACCCGCTGCATGCCCGCGAACTGTCCCCGCCCACCCGCCTGTTCTCCGGGCTCCTGCGCCGTCACACGCAGCGCGCAAAAAAAAGTCACGGCTAAAAGCGCTTTTCGCATCGGAAACTGCATCGAACTCTCCTGTACCCCAAACCGTATACGGATACAGACGCCATCTGCACCAGAAAGACGCCCCTGGCGCGACGAAATTGATCGCTCTTTACTTTCGCAAGCCATCCCGGTGTGCAACACTGTTCCGGCACGTCGCACGACCCAGGCTCGCCGAATCGCTCCGGCAAAGGCAGTAAAAAGCAACGGAGCATGGCCCGCCGCATCGAATCGGGGTTGCCCCTTGAGGCAAGGAGATTCTGCATGTTGACCCAGCACACCACAGCCGCCGCGCTGCTCGCGCGCTTTCGGGCCGTCCGCTCCGCCACCATGGACTTCTGCGGCCCGCTGACGCCGGAAGACCTGATGGTGCAATCGTGTTCGGAAGCTTCGCCTGTAAAATGGCACCTGGCACACACGTCGTGGTTCTTCGAGACGTTCGTCCTGCGCGAGTTCGTCGCCGCCTACCAGCCCGTCGACCCCGACTTCCTCTGGCTCTTCAACAGCTACTACAAGTCCCTCGGCGAGATGCCGGAGAAGAAACTCCGCGCCTCCTTCTCGCGCCCCCCGCTCGACCAGATCCTCGCCTACCGTGAAACAGTCGACGCCGGCATCGCCCGCCTGCTCGAACAAATGCCGGAAGACGAAGCCCTCCGCCGCATCGCGCTCGGCCTCGAACACGAGCAGCAGCACCTCGAACTCATCGCCACCGACATCAAACACGCCCTCTTCACCAACCCTCTGCACCCGGCCTACACGCGCCCCCTCACACGTTCGCGCGCCGAAGCCATCGCCCCGCCGCAGGAATGGATCAGCTTCTCCCCGGGCTACCCGGGCCGTCCTGGAGTGGTCGAAGTCGGCCTCACCCCCGACCCCGCCGCCATCGACACCTTCGCCTTCGACAACGAAACCCCGCGTCACCCCGTCTACATTGCCCCGTTCCGGCTCGCGTCCCGCCTCGTCACCTGCGCCGAGTACCTCGCCTTCATCGAAGAAGACGGCTACGCCCGCCCCGAGCTCTGGCTCTCCGAAGGCTGGGACACCATGCGCGCCGAAGGCTGGCAGGCCCCGCTCTACTGGCGCCGCGACGTAGGCGCCGGCTGGCAGGTCTACACGCTGCACGGCTTTCAGACCCTCGGCGAACTCTCCGAAACACCCGTCTGCCACCTCAGCTTCTTCGAAGCCGACGCCTTCGCGCGCTGGGCCGGCCATCGCCTGCCCACCGAGTTCGAGTGGGAGTTCGTCGCCGCGCAGCAGGCCTCTCGCGAGGGCAACATGCTCGAATCCGGCGCTCTTCACCCCCAGCCCGCGGACGGCCGCGATAGCAAACCGGTCCAGCAGCTCTTCGGCGATGTCTGGGAGTGGACGCAGTCGCCCTACACCGGCTATCCCGGCTATCATCCG
>CAZZYB010000510.1:0-3065 GCA_964658125.1 uncultured Acetobacteraceae bacterium
CGCATTCCTGCCGTTCAGCGGTAATTCGATAATGCTCTCGCGGTCGATAACCTGTGAGAGAGTAGGGTTCGTTGTGTTCACCGACGTATTTTCAGCCTGCACGGACACCGTTTGTACGGCCGTCCCTACGGTCAGCTTAGGATCGAAAGTCAGGGCCTGGTTGGCCTGCAATCGAATGGGCTGCGCCGTCAATGTGGTGAAACCTTCCGCAGTCACGCTGAGGCGATAGTCCGCGGGGCGCAACGACGGTAAAACAAAATAGCCGTTTTTTCCGCACGCTGCGGTGCGGGAACGTCCCGTCGCTATCTCAGACGCGGTGATTTGACAAGAAGCTACCGTCGCTCCGCTCGGGTCCGTGACAGTTCCCACGATGCTTCCCACATCCTGTGCGTGCGCAAGCGCGAATGAAAGTGCGGGGAGTAGAGAGATAAAGAGCCGAAACAAGGGGCGGCGAGGCATATGGCATCTCCCGAAAATTGCGATGATAGGTGCGGCTGTGAAAATACTCTCACAACATCAGAAAAATTTCTACATATTTTTACGTGGTGGCGAAGATGGGTTATTCATCATCGCCACCACAAAAGCGGAAGTGCGTCGACACTGACCTCGGGCTTTGATTTTTCATGCCGGGTGGAAGCTGTCGAAAAAGTCCAGCCGGTAGCTTTGGATGCGAAACTTTTTTTTATGTGGTGAAACATTTCTCGATGACAAGACTTTTGGGGTATTCTTCTTCAATCGGACTGCGGCGCGAGAGCCAATCCCACCTGAAGGGCGATCCCTTTGCTGAATTTATATGTAGCCGAACACCGCGCGATGGCCACCGTTTTTTTCCTGCACCTCTACGCTGACTCTCCGATCGCGGCCAAATCGCAGGCAGCAGCGGCCTTTCGAGAAGTTGACCGGATCGAAAGCCTATTGAGCGCTTTTCGCCCTGACAGCGAACTCTCTCGCCTGAATCGCGATGCGGGCGCGGGCCCCATTCTCACGGACCCTGAAACGTTTCGCTTCCTTCATTTGGCTTTGCAGTGGAGCAGGCGATCCAGCGGTGCATTTGATATGACGGTAGGGGCTGTGATGAAGGCCTGGGGTTTCCTTGAGAAGGGTGCAGTCCCATCACCTGAACAGCTTCAGGCGATTTCCCGCGATGTCGGCTGGCAGAAGGTCGAACTCGATCAACCAAACCGGACCATTCGATTTACATCGCATGGTCTTCGGCTCGACCCGGGAGGTATAGGTAAGGGATACGCCGTTGATCGCGCGATCGACAAGCTCAAGTCGGAAAACGTATCGGCGGCTCTCTTGTCAGCCGGCAGCAGCTCAATTTTTGCCCTGGGCCGCCCGCCGGGCCAGCCAGGCTGGAAAGTTCGGGTTTCTAACCTCGATAAGACGGGAGACATCTCAACGGTCCTGCTGGCGGATACGTCCCTTTCCACCGCAAATATCACCGGCAAATACTTCATTGAGGGAGGACGGAGCTACGGTTCCATCATGGATCCCCGAACGCTCCGCCCGGTGCGTGGAACTTCGCAGGTGAGTGTCATCGCGCCGTCCGCGACGGACAGCGATGCTCTTTCAAACGCTTTGTTCGTCTTGGATACGGGTGGCCGTGTTGAGTTGTTGTCAAGGGTGAAGGATGTTTCCGCTCTGGTCGTCTGTGGGACTCAAGAGGCAACGCGCAACGAAGCCATTCGCTGGCCCGCCGAAATACAAGAGGCACAGCGTGCGGAAGGCTGGGCCTCCAGCGCGCAACAGCACGCAATGCAGGAAAGACTACCCGCATGAACCGCAGAGATCTGATACAGAATCTATCGCTCAGTGTACTTTCCGCCAAGCTTTTGCCGAAGACCGCTTTCGCCCAGACCGGGGTTCCGCCTTCGCAGCGGCCTGTTGCTGCCACTGACCGTATCGCCGTCGGAGTCATCGGACCCGGCAGCCGCGGACAGGAGCTTATCCGGCAACTCCTTCGCGTCCCGGGCGTAGAGCTAGCAGGCGTAGCGGACGTGTACGAACCTCGATTCGCCGAGGTCAATCAGTTGGCGGGATCGACGACACCCTCCTACCGTGACTATCGCGAACTGATTCACAGGAAGGATATTGACTGCATCTTCATCGCTACGCCTCCCCTGCTCCACGCCGAGTGTTCGATAGCGGCGCTGCACAGTGGAAAGGCGGTCTATTGCGAAAAGACGATCGGCTTCTCGTCCAAGGATTCTGCGGACGTCGTCAACGCTGTGAAGAAGACCGGCCTGACATTTCAGGTAGGTCATCAGCTCCGCTATGCCTCATGGATCCAGGAGGCCATAGAGCGAGTCAAGCATGGCGACATTGGAAAGCCAACGCAGGTTTATGCCTATTGGCATCGCAGCGACGACTGGCGCCGGTCGGTCCCCGATCCAAAGCTGGAACATCTTTTCAATTGGAGGCTCTACCAGGAATCCTCCGGCGGCCTTCTGGAGGAGCTCGGATCCCACCACATCGACATAGCCAACTGGGTGTTCGAAGGCCAGCCTCAGTCGGCGATGGGTTCCAGTAGCATCGCCATCCACCATGACGGTCGCACCGTCGGCGACAACGTACAAGCCATCTTCAACTACTCCGAAGGGCGCAGCATGTTCTTCAGTTCACTCACCGATAACGCTTTGCTGGCAGATCAACTCTGGATTTATGGCACCGAGGGAAGCGTTCAGATCACGCTGGAAGACGCAACATTTTACAGTCCCACAACGAAGTCGATCACTGCCGCGTCCCACTCAAATATCGTGCAGAAGGGTGTCGAGACAGGCGCGTCCTATCAAACCAACTGGGAACTTCCCTACCGCGGGCCGGGCGATCGCCTGCACATGAAGGTCAAAGAAAATCCCACGCTAATAGCCTGCCGTTCCTTCATCCAGTCCGTTCGAGAGAAGAAGGAACCCTTCGCAAACGCGCAGGTCGGCTACAACTCAGCGATAGCCTGTTCCGTCGGGAAGCAGGCTATCGCCGAAGGAAAGCGACTCCCTGTACCCGAATGGAAATCCACCCAGGCATAGGCTAATACACCCTCTACCCACGGAGACGAAATGATT
>CAZZYB010000511.1:0-3054 GCA_964658125.1 uncultured Acetobacteraceae bacterium
GCGACTCTGGAAGCAGCGATGCACACAGGCGAAGAGCCGCCGCCGACGGAGTGCACGCCCGTCGAACGGGGCGAGTAGCTTTACGCGTGGATGAGGTAGAGGCTCGTCTGTGTGCAGGCCAACAGCCAGGGCTCACGTGCGGGTGCAGACGCAGATTCCCTTCGGGAATGACAACAAAGGTGCGAACTAGCGCGCGGTTGCCGGGACCGAAGCTGAGGAGGCTTCGCCAACTTCCTGGTCTTTGTATTGGAGCTGGTAAAGCTTGTAGTAGAGGCCGCGTTCGGCGAGGAGTTGCTGGTGGGTGCCTTGTTCGCGGAGCTTGCCTTTGTGCATGACGAGGATGGTGTCGGCGCTCTGAATGGTGCTTAGGCGGTGGGCGATGAGGACGCTGGTGCGGCCAGTGATCATGCGCTCGAGGGCGGAGCGGACGCGGAGTTCGGTGTCGGTGTCGACCGAGCTTGTGGCCTCGTCGAGGATGAGAATTCCGGGGCGATGGGCTAGTGCGCGGGCGAAGCTGATCAGTTGCTTTTGACCTGTCGAGAGGGTGCTGCCGCGTTCGAGCACCGGTTCGGCGAAGGCTGCGGGGAGGGTGTTGATGAAGTCGGCTACGTTGACTTCTTCGGCGGCGTTTTCTACCTGCTGGTCCGTGATCCAGTCGGAGCCCATGCGGATATTTTTCGCGATGGTTCCGGAGAAGAGGAACGGGTCTTGCAGGACGACTCCGAAGCGGCGGCGGAGGGTGAGGAGGTCCTGGTCGCGGACGTCTACGCCGTCGACGAGGACCTGGCCCGCCTGGACGTCGTAGAAGCGCATCATGAGGGCGGTGATCGTGGTCTTGCCTGCTCCGGTGTGGCCTACGATGGCGGCGGTTTCGTCGGGGTGGATGGTGAAGGAGACATTGCGCAGGATCCATTCGACGTCGGGGAAATGCTGTCCTGTTTCTTCAAAGATGGAATTACCATTTCGATTTCCGTTCTCGTCGATGTCGTGGCTGTCTATCTGGTGTAGTGCGCTAAGACTGTTGAGTTGATCCTCGGTGAGGCGCTGGTAGGTGAACCAGACGTTGCGGAACTCGATGCTGCCGGTGTTGTTGCCTACGATGGGAGAGGCGGGCGAGACGATTTCGGCGGGGGTATCGAGGAGTTTGAAGACGCGCTCGGCGGCGGCCATGGCGGACTGGAGGATGTTGTATTTGTCCGAGAGGTCCTGGATGGGTCGGAAGAAGCGTTGAGCGTACTGGATGAACGCGATCAGGATGCCTATGGTGACGGTGTTGCCCATCACGGAGAAGCGCTGGGGCCAGTCTCCTGCGAAGGGCGCGGGGCCGAGTGGAACGTAGTGGTGGGCGGAAATCCAGTGGAAGCTGGAGCTGTGGAGAACGGCGTTTCCGCCCTGCCAGATGACCAGCGCGATGGCGATGCTGCTCAGGAGTTCGACCACGGGGTAATAGAGAGCGTAGGCGAAGATGGCGTCGGTCCAGGCTAGTTTGTTTTCCTGGTTGACGGCGGAGAAGTCGTTGAAGGCGCGCTGCTCGCGGTTGAAGAGCTGCACCACCGACATGCCGGAGACGTACTCCTGGGTGAAGCTGTTGATTTTCGCGGTGGCGGAGCGTTGGCGGCGGTAGCTGTCGCGGACGTGGTCGCGGAAGATCTTGGTGACGTAGAGGATCGCCGGTATGACCGAGAGCGTGAGCAGCGCGAGCGGCCAGCTCATCCAGAGCATGATGCCGATGATCCAGGCGAGGGTGAAAACGTCTTCGAAGATGGCGAGCACGCCGGAGGTGAACATTTCGTTGAGCGCGTCGACGTCGGAGGTGACGCGCGTGACGAGGCGGCCGACCGGGTTGCGGTCGAAGAAGGCTATGTGCATCGTCTGGATGTGGCGGAAGATCTGCGAGCGGAGGTCGAACATGATCTTCTGGCCGGTCCACTGCATGATGTAGGTTTGCAGAAATTCGAGCAGAAAGGTGCAGGCGAGGGCACCGAGGTAGAGGGCGCCGATCTGCGTAATGCCGGTGGCGGGGTCGCGGCTGAGGTGGCGGGCCAACCAGGAGAGCTTGCCACTGGGCGAGAGGTACGTGTCGACTGCGACCTTGACGAAGAACGGGCCGGAGACGGCGAGGGTCGAGGTGAGAAGGATGGTCGCGAGCGAGGTTCCGACCTGCAGCTTGTAGGGGCCTAGGTAGGTGACGAGGCGGCGCATGAGGCGGCTGTCGTAGACCTTGCCGACTACGTCGTCGTCGAGCTTTTTGGGGGGCTCCGCGGCGGTGGCTGCGGGCTTCTGGGTTTCGTCTGCCATCTGCTGTCATTATCCTAGATGCGCGAGATGGGGGAAGGCTGCGTGAAAGAATGGAGTATGTCCGCGCCGTCGCCCTTGGGCGTTTATATTTCTGTGCCGTTCTGCCGGGCTAAGTGCAGCTTCTGCAACTTTGCTTCGGGCGTCTCGTCGGCTGCCAGGATCGCTGCGTATGTCGACACTTTGTGCGAGGAGATCGATGCGGCGGCGCTGATTGCGGAGCGGCTGGGAGCGGAGCTGCCGCGGGTGGTGGACACGATCTATTTTGGCGGCGGCACGCCCAGCTTGCTGACTCCGTTGCAGATGCAGCGAATTTTTGCGGCTGTGCGGCGGAACTTTGATATCACTGCGGACGCCGAGATTACGATGGAAGCCGCGCCGGGGCAGATCTCGGATGCGGCTCTGGAAGAGGCGATGCGGTTGGGGGTGAATCGCGTTTCGCTGGGTGTGCAGAGCTTTGTGGATCGCGAAAGCGCGGCTGTGGGGAGAACGCACACGGGTGCTTCCTGCCTGGCGGAGATTGCGCGGCTGAGGGCGGCAGGCGTTCCGGATGTTGGTGCGGACTTGATTGCGGGGCTGCCGTACCAGGATGCCGCTTCGTGGCAGCACTCACTGGAGACCGCGGTTGCCGCAGGGTTGGCGCATTTGAGTGTCTACATGCTGGAGGTTGATGAGGACTCGCGGCTGGGGCTGGAGGTGCTGGCGGGCGGGGTGAGGTTCCATGCGCATGGGGTGCCCAGCGATGACGTTTCGGCCGCG
>CAZZYB010000512.1:0-3052 GCA_964658125.1 uncultured Acetobacteraceae bacterium
GTCCGCTTCGCCTGGAGCGAAGCGGCGACCCCAAACTTCTTCAATAAAAATGGGCTTCCTGCCAGCCCGTTCCGTACGGACAACCCATTCAGCTTCGGGAATAACTCCTGGGCTCCGGTGCATTACGGACACGAATAAGCTCTTCCACACGACCGATACATCGTGGGTACGCGGCGTTCGCATCCTGGCCAGCTTAGACACTGCACAGAAGCTACTCCAACGGTGCCGAACTCAACCATATGTCTCATCGCGAGCAGCTGCTTGGTGCCGCGGCGAACTAGAAGGCGTCGCGTTCCTTTGGTCATCCTGATTCACAGCGCCTAATTAGGGAGGGATGCGGCCCTTGCGGCGAAGGGGGACGGACGTCGCGGCTGATACGGCGCCGCAGGCGCCAAAAAAAATCATGCGTAAGTTTCGCAGCACGTCTCTTTCACCTTCTCACTACGCTGGGAAGTGGGTCATTCCGACCGAGCAGGACCGGAACGACCTCAAGGTGATCAACAAGATCGGTTACGAGTACGCCATCGCGCCGGACTCTCCTGAGGAGGAGGCGACGCTGCTGCATCTCCTCGAGTGCTTCCACGGATATCTCACCAAGTACCTGGTGATGATTGTCCGGGGAACTGTACCACCCTCAGGCACCAAGGCTGGTCGCGAGTCTCGCGAGCTGCTGCGTTATTTTGCCCCGCGGTTGAAGGGCAAGAAGGGCGCGAAGCTCGACAAGCAGACGTCGGACGTTACGTGCAAGATGCTGCACCTGGCGTTCAAGGGCCAGACCACCGAGGACATCTACGACACCATGGTCTTCTGTTTCATGAAGGCCGTGCGCAAGTACGATCCGCATCATGCGGAGAAAGTGAAGGCTGTATGCAAGGTCATCGATGAGCTGCCGGCGAGCTTCACCATCCCGCAGCTCAATGATCGAGTTGGCTACGATTGCGGCAGCATTCTGCGGGCTCTTGTTCGTAAAGGGTTTCTGTCCAGCGTTAGGGTCAAGAAGAAGCTGGTGGGATACCAGCGCGCCGAGTGGCCGGCGCCGGCGGAGTTCTTTGAGAGCGGTCCTATCGGCTTCACTTACGTGGTGCAGATGTGGTTTCGCTTCTATCTTAACGAGCATATTACGCAACAGATGGCTGAGCTTGAGTCTGGTGACAATGTGCTTTATTGCGGCCACGGCTACGGAATATTTACTTATAAAATTAGGAGACTAATAGAATGCAAGTACCGGATATTTTGCTCGCAAATTTACAGGATTTGGATCGTCGCATCGCGGCGTTGGAGAACGAACGGGTAGATTTGGTCAATCGAATCGACAATCTGAACTTGATTCAGGAAGTAGATCTGGAGCACGTAGTTGTTATGCCGGCGCGCCCGCCATTTAGGAGCATCGATCTGGATTAAAAGTTAGGCCTGGTCGCTGATGACTCTGAGCCGGCGCCGCGTTGTCAGGCTATGAGCTTGACAAGTCGATAGACCTGATCCGCCGAGACTCGCCCTTCGATTGTTCTGCGTCCAGGAGCGAGACGTAGGTGATAGTGTCTTCGATGATGGAAACTGGATGACTGGACCTCTCGAAACGCTTGCCGTCCGCCAAACGGCCGGCCCGGTGTCTTCCTGACTCTGTTTCCGAAGCCGCGTCGTGATTGGGTGTTGTGCCAGTCCTTAGCTCCCTGATGAAGTTCACACGACGAGCAGTACGGGCAGCACGAGTGGCCCGGCACGTCCGGAGGAATGTCAACCCGTCTTTGCCAAAGCAACGCTCGACATGGATCTCCTTGACTCCATTCAAAGCTTCGAATACCCAACCGTACCGAGATCGTTCCGCTGTTGCGAATTCCGCCTGGGAGAACTCTCCTCCGAAGCATCCCCTCAGGAGAGGGGATGCCTTCAGGCGACTGACAGCATTCGTGATAGCGCCCTTCATTGACTCCAGAAGTGCGTCGCACTCGGGTGACTTTGGATCAAGCACGAGACCGAGTTCCATTGCCTGTTCGAGGCTGCGGTCAAGGTTCGTGTCCGAACTGACGCTCACGATCGTGAATTGGTGGTCTTTGCGATAGACGAAGCAGATTCGAAGCACTTCCCAACGGGTCAGGTTGAACAGCGCCATAGCTTTCTTTACTGATTGTTGCGCGATGGTGTACACGTCTTCACGGAACTGCATAGGCAAGCCCGCTAATCGCTTGCACTCATACCACCAGATGACGCCAACCTCATATCCCAACCGTCCGGATTGAGCGGCCGCCTCGTGACGGCCTAGCTCCTGTGCCAACCCGAATATCCTCAGTCGTTCCTTAGCGGACAGCGACTTGATTATCTCCTTCATGAGCCACCTCCAATGTTCTCTACTGAGGTGGCCGCAAGACTTCGTTTTGCCGATACGCACGTCAGAGTATCTGCCGACAAAAAGTTTCCCGCAGAAACACCTGACCAAGACCCGTTTGCTGCGGTTCTTGCCTTTCGAGGGTAGAACGGCGAGGATTGGCCCAAATCTGGTCATCTGTCCGACTTTTGCTTTCGACTTCATACTTTTATCCTGATCTGTGATGTGAGACTTACCAAAGGGTGTAGAACAAAGGTCCGCTGATCATGGGTCACTCGAAGGCGGTCGCGGTCGAAACCGCGCCGCACCGATAGAGGAATCCAACCTGACCGATTCAGATATGTGCCTGATTCTTGACGTAGCGGACGAGTTCCCATGAAGATCGTTTGTGACCACTAGCTCGCATGGGCAATACATTTGTGTCGTAACATCCGCAATACCGAAACGTCTCATCGCTGGAACCATTCCAGCAGTCTCCGTGAAGTTGGCGTAGGTCTCTTTGGTACAGTGTCCTGTTGGCCCGGGGCCCTCCAACACGGAATGCCACTGCCCGCGATTCGCTTATCCTCTTGTCATGGCCAATCCCGCTCCGTTCTACCGTGGCTTTGCTGCGATGGTCTTCGCCGCTGCCGTTGTGCCCTCCGTTGGCGCCCAGTCACCTGTAGCGGACATCGTCAGTGAGGTGAATCCCTTTATCGGGACGACCAACGGCGGCAATGTCTTTCCTGG
>CAZZYB010000513.1:0-3043 GCA_964658125.1 uncultured Acetobacteraceae bacterium
GGTATCGGTCGATGCGTGATTTCCATGTGACGGCGGAGCCTAGCGGGGGGAGCAAGACGAAGCCGAGGCCGACTGGCGCGCTGCCGTTTGTGATTCAGAAGCATGCGGCGAGTCATCTGCATTATGACTTTCGTCTGGGGTGGAATGGTGTGCTGAAGAGTTGGGCTGTGGCGAAGGGGCCCAGCTACTATCCGGGTGATCGCCGGCTGGCGGTGCAGGTGGAAGATCATCCCATGGAGTACGGCGGCTTTGAGGGGATCATTCCGGCGGGCCAATACGGCGGTGGGACGGTGATGGTGTGGGACCAGGGGACGTGGACGCCGCAGCTGGGTTATGAAAATGTTGATGCGGGGTTGCGCGATGGGAGCCTGAAATTCGTGATGCATGGCACGAAGATGAAGGGCAGATGGACGCTGGTGCGGATGGGTGGCAAGGCCGCGAATGAGCGGAAGCCGAACTGGCTGCTGATCAAAGAGCATGATGATTTTGAGCGTGGGAAGGATGATCCTTGTGTGACGGAGGATTCGCCGAAGTCGGCGGTGACGGGGCGGACTTTGGAGGAGATTGCGCAGCAGGAGGATCATGTCTGGAACTCGAAAGAGACGGCTCGGGGGGAGGCCTGGTATCGGCAGGAGTCGCGTGCGAAGGCGGCGCCGGTTGCGGCCAAGGCGGTGCCTAATGCGAAGTTTGAGTCGCTGTTGAAGGGGCTGCCTAAGGAGGCGCAGGCTAGTTTTGTGAAGCCGCAACTGGCGCTGGAAGCGACGAATCCTCCGGATAGCGAGGGCTGGCTGCACGAGTTGAAGCTGGATGGATACCGCATCCAAGCGCGGAAGGATGGCGCGAAGGTTCAGATGCTGACGCGTAGCGGTCTGGACTGGACGCATCGGATTCCCGCCGTAGCGGAGGCTGTTGCTGCGCTGCCGGTTGGGAAGATTACGCTGGATGGCGAAGTGGTGGTGCTGGGTGATGATGGCACGACGAACTTTGCGGATTTGCAAGCGGCGTTTCAGGAAGGTGCGAAGAAGCCACTGACTTATTTTTGTTTCGATCTGCTGCATATTGAGGGACGGAATCCGCGGGAGTTAACTCTGCGGGAACGCAAGGTTTTGCTTGCGGAGGTGCTGGCCGGGCAGGATGGGATGGTTCGCTTCAGCGAGCATCTTGAAACGGGTGGGCTGGAGATGTTTCACAAGGCCTGCGAACTGCATGCGGAGGGCATCATTTCGAAGCGCGCGGCGGCGACGTATGTTTCGGGGCGCAGCGGTGACTGGCTAAAGTCGAAGTGTCTGCGGGAGCAGGAGTTTGTGATTGGCGGCTATACGTTTTCGTCCGATGGCGAGGACCGGGTTGGGTCGCTGCTGATTGGGTACTATCGCGAGGGCAAGCTGGTCTATGCGGGGCGGACGGGGACGGGGTTTACGCAGAAGATGCGGCGGGCGTTGAAGACGCAGCTCCATGCACTGGAAGTGGCGCGGGCGCCTTTCGATCGCGTTCCGGGAGATGCGAAACGGGGGGCGATCTGGGTGAAGCCTACGCTGGTGGCGCAGGTGCGGTTTGCGACGTGGACGGCGGATGACCTGGTACGGCAGGCGGCGTTCCTGGGGTTGCGGGAGGATAAGGCTGCGGAGGATGTGCGACGCGAAGAGGCTACGGTGGCTCCGCGACCGAAGGGGTCGGGGGCACAGCACTCTGCTGCTGTGGAGGTTGCGGCGAAGGCGGTGAAGGCTACGCCGGTGAAGAAGGTTGCGGCTAGCAGCGTGCCGGTGCGGTTGACGCATCCGGACAAAGTATTGGACACGGAGACCGGGCTTACGAAGCGTGAGTTGGCGGAGTATTACTGGGCTGTCGCTGCCCGGATGCTGCCGCATATTGAGGGGCGGCCGCTTAGTTTGGTGCGGTGTCCTGAGGGTTCGGGGAAGCCGTGCTTTTTTCAGAAGCATGTGAATCATATGCTGCCGCCGGGGATTGGCGGGGTCGACGTGCCGGACAAGAAGACGGGCAAGGTGGAGCAGTACATCACGCTGGATACGACGGAAGCGCTGGCGGGGCTGGCGCAGATGGGTGTGCTGGAGGTGCATCCGTGGGGGTCGCGGAACGATGATCTGGAACATCCTGACCGGCTGATTTTCGATCTTGATCCAGATGAGACTTTGCCGTGGAGCGCGGTTACGGATGCTGCGGATGAAGTGCGGTCGCGGTTGAAGAAGGCGGGGTTGACTACTTTTTTGAAGACGACCGGTGGGAAGGGTTTGCATATTGTGGTGCCGATTGCGGCGGAGAATTCGTGGGCGGAGATCAAGCAGTTGGCACACGATTTTGTGCTGGCGATGGAGCGGAAGAATCCTTCGCTTTATCTGACGAAGATGACGAAGGCCGCTCGCAAGGGAAAGATTTATCTGGACTACTTGAGGAATGAGCGGGGTGCTACTGCGGTTGCACCGTACTCGCCGCGCGCGCGGATGGGAGCGCCGGTTTCGCTGCCGATGCCGTGGAAGGATCTTGAGCTGCCGAAGCGGCCGGTATTCCATGTGAAGGAGTTTGGGGAGTGGAAGTCTCGGCTCTCGACCGATCCGTGGAAGGCGATGATGGGGCTTCGGCAGAGCGTGGTGGTGGATGCGTTTCGGGGCGCGTGAGTGTCTGATGGTAACTGCTAAAATTGGGGTTCGTTTTAGCAGGAGAGTTGCCCATGTCTGTCGCTACCGAAGCCCCCGCCGATGGCGCCTCAGGAACTGTCTCACTGGATTGATGGTGCTCGCGTGGCGGGTGGGTCGGGGCGGTTTTCGGATGTGTACCATCCGGCGTCGGGGACGGTACAGGCGCGGGTTCCGCTGGCGAGCGTGGAGGAGATGGATCGCGCCGTGCAGGCTGCGGCGGCGGCGTTTCCGGAGTGGTCAGCGCAGCCACCGTTGCGGCGGGCGCGGGTGCTGTTTCGGTTTCGCGAGATTTTTGAGCGGCGGATCGATGAGGTGGCCGCGACGATCAATCGCGAGCATGGGAAAGTGTTTTCGGATGCGAAGGGCGAGGCTACGCGGGGGCTCGAGAA
>CAZZYB010000514.1:0-3042 GCA_964658125.1 uncultured Acetobacteraceae bacterium
GTATTCGCCGACGGTGACGAGCGGCGTGCGGTACTTGATGATGTCGCCGATGAGTTCGAAGAAGGTGAAAAGGAGGAAGAGTGAAGAGAGCGACACGAGGACCAGGACGAAGTTCTGCACAAAGCTGCGCATGACGTACTCGTCAAGAATGAGCGGGAAGCGGATGCGCAGGCTGCGGCGGAGGCGCTGGGTGAAGCCGCTGGCTACGGAGACTTCGAAGCCTTGGGGCGAGTTGCCGCCCAAGCGGCGGAAGAAGCTGCCGAGGGCTTTTCCGCAGCTGGAGAGCACGCTGAGGGCGACGCCTCCGCGGGAGAGCTGCTGGATGAGCAGCAGGCCGGCTGCGGTGAAGAGGATGTTCGCTCCCCAGACTCCCAGGAGCGGCGGTAGTTTGCCCTGTGCCGCAAGCGCGACACCCACTTCGGAGAGCAGGTAGTAGAGCAGGACAAGGAAGAGTGTGAGGACAAAGCCCGTGCCCTTGCCGCCGCGGTTGGAGGAGAGACCGAGCGGGACGCCGACGAGCATGAGTACGAGGCACGCGGTGGGGAACGAGAATCGGCTGTTCAGCTCGATCGCGTAGGGACGGGTGTTGCCGGGGCCGTGTGCGCGACGCCAGAGCTCACGCATGGCGAGAGCCTTGATGGGCGTGTCGCGGCGGGTGATGTGGACGTCCTCCTGCTGACCAGTCTGGATGGGCAGGTCCGACGAGCTGAAGGTGGAGATGTCGTACTGGTTTGGGTTGGTTGGCGAGACATCGTGACGGGAGCCGTTGTTGAGGTGCAGCTGGAGGGTTTGGGAGCCGCTGTTGACGACGTAGGCTTCGTCTGCACTGACGATGTGCGGGGTGGCGGGCTGGGTGAGGTCGGCGAGGAAGACGTGGCGCCATGTGGCCGCGCCGGGGGATGGGCGAACATCCTGCACGTAGAGCACGTAGTTCTTGAAGTCTTCGTAAAAGACGCGGGGTTGAACTTCGAAGGTAGCCTGGGTGTTCTTGCGCTGCTCTTCGAACTGGAGGAGGGCTGAGGCGGCGCGCGGGGCGATGTAGAGAGTGTTCGCAAGACCTGCCGCCCAGGCGAAGAGGGTGAAGAGGCTGACGACGCGGAGGAAGGAAATAACGCCCATTCCAGAGGCGCGCATCGCGGTGATTTCGCTGTCGGCTGCGAGGCGGCTGAGACCGAGAAGGATGCCGACCAGGACCGCCATCGGAATGGTGAGCGTGAGGAGGTTGGGCAGGAGGTAGGCGGTGACGCGAGCGATGTCTTCGAAGGAAGCGGCACCGCGGATGGCTATCTCCATAAGCGTGAGGAGGTAGCGCATGAAGAGGACAAACGTGAACAGCAAGCCGCCAAGCAGAGCGTAGGTGACGACTTCGCGAAGGATGTATCTGGTGAGGATGCGCACGGCGTGTGTGGGTCTCTGTTGAGTGTATAGCGGTGTGGCTATTGGACGTGCGCGCGCGGGGAAAGCTGCAAGTTTTCGCGCACCCGAGCGCCATGAGCAGCGCAGGCGGCGAAATCGACTGACTTACGAGTGTTGAGTTTCGAGTGTGGTGATGAAGCGATAGCCGATGCCGCGCACGGTGAGGAGATGTGCGGGGTTGGAGGGGTCTGGTTCGAGATAGCGGCGGAGCCGGACGATGAAGTTGTCGATGGCGCGGGTGTCGGTGTCTTCGTGGACGCGCCAGACGTTTTCGAGGATTTCTTTGCGGGGGATGATCTTGCCGGGGCGCTCGATGAGGTAGCGGAGGAGGTCGGCTTCCATGAGGGTGAGGTGGATGAGCTTGTCCGGGGTGTGGATTTCGAGGGTGTCGAAGCAGATGGTGCGGTCGCCCAGGGTGTACTGGTCGGTGGAGTCGGGCGCGGGCGGGGTTGTGCCGACGGGCTCGGCGCGCTGCCAGTGGGCGCGGCGGAGGAGGCTGGTGAGGCGGGCGATGAGGATGTTCAGGTCGAAAGGCTTGGGGAGGTAGTCGTCCGCGCCGGCTTCGAAGCCTTCGACGACGTCTTCCGTACGGCCGCGAGCGGTGAGCATCAGGACGGGTGTGTAGATGTCGGCGGCGCGCAGGGCGCGGACAATGGAGAAGCCATCGCGGCCGGGCAGCATGACGTCGAGGAGGATGGCGGCCGGGGGCTCGGGTGCGGCGAGCAGCCAGGCGAGGGCTGCATCGCCGTCGGCTTCGTGGTGGGTGCGGTAGCCTTCGGCTTCCAGGTTGTAGAGCAGACCGTCGGCGATGTGTTCTTCGTCTTCGACGAGGACGATCAGCGGGTTGGAGTTGTCAGGCATAGATGGGTCAGTCGTGGTCTCCGCCAATTGAGAGTGGAAGCTGGAGCAACATGGTTGTGCCCTGGCCGACACCTGCGCTGGTGGCGCGGACGTCGCCGCCATGCTGGCGACCTGGTCGTTTGAGGCGGCGCGGTAGAAGCGTTTGAAGATGCGCTTGAGCTCGCGCGAGGCGAGGCCGAGCCCGGTATCGGTTATGGAGAGGACGGCCCAGGTGTAGTGCTCGATAGCGAGGCGGCAGCGGATGTGCACGCCGTTGGGGGAGTATTTTACGGCGTTGTCGAGGAGGTTGAGCACGGCGGTGCGGAGGTCTTCGGCGTTGCCCATGACGAAGAGGCGAACGGCGCCTGGAATGTCCGCGAGTTCGATGGCTCCCGGCGGCAGGTGATGGCGCTGGCATACCGTGGTGACGCACTCGGCGACCAGCGGGTGGAGTTCGATGCGGACGTGCTTCTGGTCGCGGCGGCCTAGTTCTCCGGCTTTGAGGATGGATTCTACTGTGCTGAGCAGGCGGTCGGTGTCCGAGTGCATGATGCTGTAGAACTTCTGGCGCTGGGCTTCATCGACGGGGCGGCGCTGCAGGGTTTCGAGGTAGAGGCGGAGGCTGGCGATGGGGGTTTTGAGTTCGTGCGTGACGGCGTTGAGGAAGGAGTCCTGCCGCTCGTTACGGCGGATTTCGCGGACGAGGAAGATGGTGTTGAGCACGACGCCGGCGATGAGGATTGCGAAGAGGACGACGCCGAGGAGGTCCATCGCCAGGCGGCGGCT
>CAZZYB010000515.1:0-3042 GCA_964658125.1 uncultured Acetobacteraceae bacterium
TTTCACCCCGAACTCATGCGCCTCTGCGACGAAGCCATTCTCGAAACAGCCGGCGTTTCCGCGCAACTCCCCTCCGGCCCGCTGCACGACGCCGCAGAAGTAGCCCGCCTCGGCGTACCCACGGTAATGATGTTCGTTCAATCGCTCAACGGCCTCAGCCACAACAAGGCCGAAGACACCCGCCGCGAACACCTCGAACTCGCCGTAAACGCCTTCGGCAAACTCGCCGAAAAAACCATCTCCTGGGTCGGCGCACGCCCCCCACGGTAACGTGACGGATTACCGCATCGCCCCCAAAATGGTGCATAATCGTCTCTTCACAAAGCGTCGCAGCTTCTTCAGCCCGCGTGGATAGTTTCTCCACCGCGGGTCTTGTGTTTCCTGACCGCGACGCTTCGTAGGGAGACCCCGAGTTCGATGAGCGAGCCCACCACGTTCCACCAGCAGGCGCCGGCCTCACCCGAAATAGCCTCGCGCTTCCCGGACCTGCATCCCGCCTTTGACAAGCAGGCCGCAGTCCCCGAAGCCAACCGCTGTCTCTACTGCTTCGACGCGCCCTGCATGCAGGCCTGCCCCACGCACATCGACGTCCCAAAGTTCATCAAAAAGATCGCCAGCGGCAACCTGATGGGCTCCGCAAAAACCATCCTTGACGCCAACATCCTCGGCGCAAGCTGCTCCCGCGCCTGCCCGGTGCAGGTCCTCTGCGAAGGCGCCTGCGTCCTCCACCGCTACAACCAGAAGCCCATCGAAATCGGCCGCCTCCAGCGCTTCGCCATGGACGCCCTCCACGCCAGCGGAGCCCCGCTACCATTCACTCCCGGCCCCGACACCGGCAAGTCCGTAGCCCTCATCGGCGGCGGCCCGGCCTCGCTCGCCTGCGCCGCCGAGCTCCGCCGCCGCGGCATCCGCGCCGACATCTACGACGCCCGCCCCCTCCCCGGCGGCCTCAACACCTACGGCATAGCCGAGTACAAACTCACGCTCGAATCCAGCCTCCGCGAGATCGACATGCTCGCCCAGCTAGGCGTCAACTTCCACTTCAACACCACCGTCGACGCCACGCTCCTCCCCGAACTCGAAGCCTCCCACGACGCCGTTTTCCTTGGCCTCGGCCTCGGCGCCATCCATCGCCTCGGCATCGCGGGCGAGCAGATGCAAGGCGTCACCAACGCCCTCGACTTCATCGCGGGATATAAGAGCGCCGCGATCACCGCCGCACCCCAGCGCGTCGCCGTAATCGGTGCCGGCAACACCGCCATTGACGCAGCCAACGCCGCCATCCGTCTCGGCGCCCGCGAAGTCCACATGATCTACCGCCGTGGCCCCCAACAAATGTCGGCCTTCACCTTCGAGTACGAACACGCCAAACAGGAAGGCGTAAATTTCTTCTGGCACGTCCAACCCGTCGGCATCAAGGGCAGCAAAGCCGTTGAGGGATTGGAGTTACAAAAAGTAGAGCCAACCTCCGACGGCTCCATCGTGCCCCTCCCCGACTCGCCCTTCCTTCTGCCCATCGACCTCATCATCCTCGCCATCGGCCAGGCCACCCACACCGATTTCCTCACCACTTCAACAAAAGTGAATCTCGAGCGCGGACGCATCCTCATCGACCGCGCCTCCGGCCAAACCTCAAACCCAAAATACTTCGCTGGCGGAGACTGCACCAACGGCGGCCGCGAAGTAGTAGACGCAGTAGCGGACGGCAAGCGGGCCGGCATAGGCATCGCAGCCTTCCTCACCGCAAACGTGGGTGCCCCAGATCCCGTCGCGGAGAAGTGGGCCGGCCTCCCGTCCAGTGACAACGCCACGCTTCCAGGTACCCCAAGGCTTCAGCCTTGGGTCTCACAGGGCGGCAAAGAATCAGGGGCTTTAGCCCCGGGGAAACCCGAATAATGCCAACGCTTGAAACCACCTTCGCCGGCATCCGCTGCCTCAACCCCTTCTGGCTAGCCTCCGCCCCGCCCACCAACTGCGGCGAGCAAATCATGCGAGCCTTCGACGCAGGCTGGGGCGGCGCCGTCTGGAAGACCATCGGCGAACCCATCACCAACGTCTCCTCGCGCTACTCCGCCATGGACTACCAGGGCATAAGAATGCTCGGCTTCAACAACATCGAGCTCATCTCCGACCGCCCCATTGAAACCAACCTCCGCGAAATCGCCGAAGTAAAACGCCGCTACCCAAAGCACGTAGTGATCGCCTCGCTCATGGTCGAATCCAACCGCGACACATGGCACGACATCGTGCAGCGCGCCGAAGACGCGGGCGCTGACGGTCTCGAACTAAACTTCGGCTGCCCCCATGGAATGTCCGAGCGCGGCATGGGCTCCGCCGTAGGCCAGGTGCCCGAGTACTGCGAGCGCATCACCGCCTGGGTCAAAGAAAAAGCCCGCACTCCCGTCATCGTCAAGCTCACCCCCAACATCTCCGACATCCGCATGCCCGCCCGCGCCGCCAAACGCGCCGGTGCCGACGCGCTCTCCGCCATCAACACCATCAACTCCATCACCAGCATCGACCTCAACACCCTCGAACCCCGCCCCATGGTCGACGGCAAATCCTCGCACGGCGGCTACTGCGGCCCCGCCGTAAAACCCATCGCCCTCAACATGGTCCAGCAAGTCATGTCCGACCCCGAAGCCGCGCTCCCCATGTCCGGAATCGGCGGCATCGGCTTTTGGCAGGACGCGGCCGAGTTCATCCTCCTCGGCTCCGGCACCGTCCAGGTCTGCACCGCGGCCATGCATTACGGCTACCGCATCGTCGAAGACATGGCCGACGGCCTGCTCGACTGGATGCGCCAGAAAAACTACAACACCATCGACGACTTCCGCGGCCTCTCCCTCCCCAACATGCGCGAGTGGAAAAACCTCAACCTCAACTACCGCGTTGTAGCCGAGATCCACGCAGAAAAATGCATCGGCTGCCAGCTCTGCTACACCGCCTGCTGGGACGGCGCACACCAGTGCATCCACCTCGACCGCACCGAAGGCGGCACGCAGAACATCATCACCGGCATCGACCCCCGCTACTCCCACC
>CAZZYB010000516.1:0-2810 GCA_964658125.1 uncultured Acetobacteraceae bacterium
GGCGGACAGTGGACTTACCTTTATCGAGATGAACCATCATGAGCCGGAAGCGACGGTGGATCACCTTTTCTACCTGACTGACCCCGTGGCGAGTGTCCAGTTCGCCCATGCCAATATTTTCGAGCGGATGCCGGAAGTGATTAGCCGGTTTCATCTTCGCGGGCGAAGTGAGGCTTATGGTCAGTTCCTGACTGAGCATCCTCACTTCTTTGTCTTTGGGCGGTATGACTATCCCGAGGACTGGCTGTTGCGGAAGCTTACGGCGGACGGGGCGCATATCCGCGTGGTCGCACGGACGAGTGATGAGTATCGCGACACGGAGTTGTACGAGGTGTGGAGGCCCGGGGTGAGGCCCTGAGGGTGGTTGTCAGAAGGGTGTGGCTAACTCGTAGGCGTCGTAGGGTCCTGAGGTGCGCAGGTATTTGTAGTGGCGCCAGAGCGCGGCGAAGGCGGGGTCGGCGAGGAAGAAGGCCAGGAGGTCGTCGTGGCGGTCTTCGAGTTCCTGGCAATGGACTTCGGGCGATTGGCAGCGGGCTACGAGGACTAAGGCCGGGTGCCATTGGTTGAAGTCCTGGAGCATCCAGAGGCGCTGCTGGGCGGAGAGTTCTGCAAGCTTTGTTTCGGTGAGGCGTTTGGGTGCGTGGCCGTCTTGGGCTCGGAAGATTGCAGGGAGTGTCCAGAGGTTGTTGGTGCGCTGCGCCCAGGTGAGGCCATAACGTGCGATGGGCATCATGGCGTCGTCGACGGAGGTGGTGAGGGTGGCTACGGGTGTTCCGGCGGGGAGTTTGCGGAAGAAGGTTGGGTCGGGGGTTTCGATGGCGTAGCGGCGGTCGGCGGTAAACATTTCGCGGCTGAAGGGATAGCCGGAGTAGTGGATTGTGAGAGTGAGAGCGAGAGCGCCCAAGGCGGCGGCGGCGAGCGGGGCCCACTTCGGCAAGGATATGCGGCGACGGCGGCTGAAGGCGATGGCTTCGAGAGCGAGCGCGAGGCCGAAGAAGGCGATCGCGGGGAGTTGCTGGTAGTACCAGCCTGTGCCCTGGTAGTAGTACGCGGCGGTGGCTGCGAGACCGGCGATGAGGAGCATTGCAATGGCGTTTCCGAGGTGGGTTTGTATTGTTCGAAGCGAGGTGAAGTAAATTGTTGAGGCCAGTATTCCGAGGACGTGGAGTTGCAGAGACTGGGCTGCGAGGGCGGGGACGCTGAGGTGGCCGATGGCCCAATACGTTGAGAGCAGAGTGGGAAGCGTGAGCGAAAAATACAGCGGGGAGAAGTGAGCCACGGTCCAGACGAAGAGGGCGCCGACGAGGATGAGGAGGGCGGGCTCGGGACGTTTCCAGTGGCTGCGTATGCGCTTGCTGAGTTGCAGCAGAAGGGATGCCTCGATGGCCAGCGGGACGAGTGCCTGCTGCGGTTTTAGACAGACGCCTGTGGCGACGAGCAGGCCGGCCAGAAGATGGAGCTTCAGGCTGGCGGGCTTTCGGGTCGCGGCGAGGAGGATGTAGGGTACGCAGAGCATGGCGGTAAGGTGGTCTCTCTGACCGAAGTCTCGCGCTGCTGCAACCATCCACAGGCTGATGAAGGCGAAGGCTAGGAAGGTTTTCTCGGATTTTCGGATGGACGGGTCGCTGCGGGAGAGGATGGAGACGGACAGGAAAGCCAGACCGGCGCCGAGCAGTGTGACGAGGAGCTTCCCGATTTCGGCTGAGTTCCATCCGGTGGCGTTGGCGATGGCTACGGGGATGGCTGAGAGCCAGACTATGGCGGGGGTGTTGGAGTCGAACATTTCTGGACCGTAGAGGTTTGCGCCGTGGATCCACCGCTCGGCCATGAGGAGGAACCAGAGCTGATCGTGGCCGGCAGCGGGGAGCAGGGCAAGGAGCGCGCCCATGCCGAGCGTTGCGACCACGAGGACACGCAGGGTGGAGAGCGTGGCCTGGTGGTTCGGTGTGATCTGGTTATCCGCTGGCATGGTTTCGATTATCGTCGACTGTGCGCGTGAGGCTGCTCGTACAATTCAGGGATGGCTCGTCTTTATCCTTTTCATGCTTTGCGTTATGACACTGGTCGCGTCAACCTGCAGGACGTTGTTACACAGCCTTATGACAAGATCTCGGCGGAGATGCAGGATGCCTACTATGAGGCGAGTCCTTACAACCTGATTCGGGTGATCCTGGGGCGGAAGAAACCGGATGATACGGATGCGGAGAATGTTTATAGGCGGGCGGCGGCGACTCTGAAGGAGTGGCGGGCTGAAGGGATTCTGCGGGAAGAGCCGGAAGCGGCGTTGTATGGGTACTCGCAGACGTACACCGTGCCGGGGACGGACGAAGTTCGGGAGCGGCGTGGTTTTATTGCGCTGGGACATTTGTATGACTATGCCGAGCATGTGGTGTATCGGCATGAGCAGACGTTTCCGAAGCATAAGTCGGACCGGCTGGCGCTGTTCAAGGCTACTCGGGCTTATTGTGAGCAGATTTATATGCTGTATTCGGATCCTACGTTTACGGCTGAGCGGTTGATTTTCGGTGAGGATAAGGCCGCGGACCTTGAGGTTACGGATGAGTATGGGGTGCTGCACCGGGTTTGGAAGCTGGCGGATGCGGGGCTGATTTCGCAGGTGCTGGCGGCGATGGAGGACAAGAAGCTGATTATTGCGGACGGTCATCATCGGTATGAGACGTCTGTGGGGTATATGCAGGAGCGGGCGGCGGAGTTGGGGATTGGTCGCGATGCGGCGCCGAAGGTTGCGGATGGGCTGCCGGTGCCGGCGTTTCCTGAGGCGGCGATGATGATGACGTTCGTCAACATGG
>CAZZYB010000516.1:2820-3030 GCA_964658125.1 uncultured Acetobacteraceae bacterium
TGCGCCGGGGATTACGATTCTGCCTACCCATCGGGTGGTGTTTGGTTTGGATGGGTTCGATGCACGGGAGTTTGTGGAGAAGGCTGCGCCGTTTTTCGACGCGGAGAGACTGATGGACACGGGCGCTCCGGCGTTGGTGAAGCGGCTTGGGGAGACTGAGGGTGTGGCGTTTGTCGCTGTTACGGGGGACGGGAATTATTTGCTGCGGGC
>CAZZYB010000517.1:0-3017 GCA_964658125.1 uncultured Acetobacteraceae bacterium
GGCGTCCACGAGGGGGCTGGAGGCAATCCGGTTCTGGTACTCGCTGATGCGAGCTTGAATCTGAGCTTGCTCCCGCTTCTTATCGGCGATGCCTATTTCCGAGGAACGGATCTGCGCCTTCAATTGCAGAACGTTGAGCGGATCGGTATGTGCGGGAGAAGCGGCCTGTATGCCAGCAACGGTTTGGGGAGAAGACTGCGCCATCTTGTGGCGGAGATCGGCGATCTTCTTCCTGATGGAGATAACGTCCGGGTGGCTGGAGGTGTAGTGGGAGCTGAGATCGGCTTCCTGAGTGAGCAAGGATTGCAACTCCATCTGCTCGGCTGCAGGGGCTTGGGCGATTGAACCCGGAGTGCTGACCTGGGCAGGCTGGCTCTGCTGGAGCTGGGCCAACATGGACTCCTGGTAAGACCTGTCCTGGATCATGCGTGCGAGTGCCTGGTTGGCGCTCTCCAACTGGGTATTGAGGCTGTTGAGCATGCCCATGTTGCCGAGATCCTGACCGGGAAGGCTACCGACGTGTTCACGCTGAAATGCAGCGAGCTTGGCGTCCTGCTCGTCGAGATTGCGCTTGGCGTCTTCCAGCTGACTTTTGAGGAAGTCGGTTGCCCCTTCGGCATGCTGCTCGCGGGACTGGAGGTTGGCGGTAACGAAGAGGGACGTTATGTCCTGGCAGACGAGCTGGGCGGTCTTCGCGTCGTGCGCGGTGAAGGAGATGTAGAAGCCGGGAAGACCACCGGTGCGGGTGCCGCTGGAGGGGACAATGGTCTTGATCACGATAGCTTTGCGGGTCTCGTCGACACGATCATCCATGGTGGCGCCCTTGGCGGCGAAAAGGTTGTAGCGCTCGATGATGGGCTGAATGCGGGAGCGGCTTAGAATCTGCTCCTTCATCGAAGCCAGGCGGCTGTCGAGAGTGGAGGTGACGACGGGTTTCGCAATGCCTGGATCGACCTGCTGCTCCTGAATCAGGACGAGTGTCTGGGAGACAAATTGGGGCGGTATCAGGTAGCTGATCGCAATTCCAATAATGGGCGCGACGAGCATAGGCACAATGATGAACCAGCGACGCCGCTTGAGGATGTCCACATAGTCTGTTCCGGTAAGTTTGCGATGACCGAGCATAAGCGTTTCCTGTTAGTGACCGAGATGGATGGGGCGTGGGTTATAGGTTAGTCCAACCGAGACGGTCTGGGACAAACCTGCGAATGAGCCGTTGGCGGTGATGGAGCCTTTAGCGGATTGATGTTGAGCGATGTAGCTGGCGTAAACGGAGAACCTCGGGCTAATCGTGTGCGAAGCCTGCAGACCGGCGGAGAGCGTATTTGCGGAGAAGGAGTTGGCAACAAAAAGCTGGTGATGCCGGGCGTAGGTAGCGTCGGCAGTGACGCTTGAGTATTCTCCGATGCGGTGGGTGATGTCCCCTCGAACTGTGTCCGAAGACGATCCCTGGATTACGCCGGAACCGCCTTGCACGCCTCGAAGATAGCTTGCGTTGATGGAGCCGCGCTGGAGCAGGTAGGTGGCGTTGGCGTTTGCAGCAAAAGTCAAAGAGGAGCCGCCCAGGGCGGTGTTGGAACTGGAATGCACCTGCGGCCCCGCGGAGATATCCGTGTTGAAACGGCGCGTCCACTGTTTGACGTATTGGAGGTTGCCGCCCTGCGATATGAAAGAAAAGTTAGCGTTGATGTAGGAGAAACGGGTGAAGTCGTAATTGATGGTGTAGCTGCTGAGTGCGTCGATGCGGTGTTTCACCCCAAACTGTCCGGCGGCCTGGTTGTAGTCATTGCCGAGGATTGTGGAATCGAGGAAACGTTCCACTGAGTAGGACCCCGTACCGGTAAGATCCGTGCTTCCGGTGAGCTTGCGATCGACATCCACGCTGGCGGTGTTGAGGACGCGCTGGCTGTAGGGCGTGAGGATGTCCAGACCGCCGAGGGTGGGGATGGGTTGACCGAGGTCACCGAAAGTGCCCAGGCCGGAGAGGCCGCTTGTGGGAGCTTCGGGGAGATACCGCAACGAATCGTTGAGGACAACGGACCAGTTGCGCGATGCAAGGGTCTGGGAAAGATTGAGGCTTACAAAGGGCGAGGATTGCCGGGCTGACGTGATGTAGCTATATCCTCCGGAGATGCTGGCCCTGAAAGGGTGGATCGTGCTGTTGGAGAGAAAGCCGGCATTGCCCGAAACGCTGGTCTGGTAGGCTGGGCCTCCCGTACTGTAATAGCCGGTCCGGATGCCCTCCGTAAGGCTCACAGAGGCCGTTAGATTTCCCGGGATGTCGGGAAGTGCAAATCCCTGATAGGGGGCCGCGCTTGTGACCGCAGGGATATCCTGGCCGTAAGCAAGGGAGCCCAGCGAGACAAACAGAAACAAAGAGCCTAATTGCAGAAGTTTAATCATGGAACCACAATGGTGTCGCCCGGTAGCAGAACGACGCCTTGCAGGTCGCCGTTCTTGATGGCCTTCTTGTAATTGAAGGGGATTTTGATTTTCTTCCCGCTTGCGTCCACGCGGAGGATGTAGATCTTCGACTTGTTAGCGTAGGGTGTAAGTCCACCCGCGGCTGAGATTGCCTGTAGCGGGCTGATAGTGGTGGTGAGCGGGAGGGGGCCGATGTGCGCGACTTCCCCAAGCATGTAGACGCGTTTGCTGTTGACGGCCATCACCGTGACGGTGACGGTGGGATCGTTCACGAAGGCCTTGAGCCTATTGGTGAGTTCATTGGCCAGGTCCATGGGGGTGCGTCCCGCAGCCATGACATCGCCGACAAGGGCGAGCGAGATCATGCCATCGGGCCGGACGGGAAAGGCGCCTGAGAAGGTGGGCTCATGCCAGACAGTGACCTGAATGGAATCTTCGGGTCCTACCACATAAGTCGTAGGGACGACGGGCAGAGCGGCGGGCTGGCTGGAGGTGTTTGGCGCGCCCGCTGATCCAGTGGACCCGGAAAGCTGCTGAGGCGGCGTAGCGGCGGGGCTCTGGGCAGGCGCCGTAACCGTTTGCTGAGCGGAAAG
>CAZZYB010000518.1:0-2997 GCA_964658125.1 uncultured Acetobacteraceae bacterium
AACCTAAAACTCAAACCCTAAATCTCAGCAACCAACTGCCCCTTCTCAACATTGCTCAGAGCAATCTCAACAACCTGAGCAGTAACCGCCTTCTTCGCCTTACCCTTCTGCTTGATCGCAGAAAGATCAAGCGTCAACGTACTACCGTCGAAAGCCGTCAACCGCCCGCTGAAATGGCGATTGTTCTCGACCGGCGTAAATGTCTGCAGCTTCACCAGGCTGCCCTTGAAGCGCTCGTAATCCGACGCCTTCAGCAGCTTGCGCTCAATTCCCGGCGACGAAACCTCCAGCGTGTACTCCGCCCCGGGAATCAGGTCCTCAATATCCAGCACGGTCCCAAAGTCCGTCGCAAAGCTCGCACAATCCTCATGCGTCACGCCCGACAACAACTCCACCGGGACGCCCTTCGGTATATCCAGCTCCGCATCAGCCGCCGCCAGTTCAGCCAGCTTCGCCCGCCCGGCTTCATCTTTTTCGACGAACACACGAAGGGCGCGGTGCTTGCCGCCACCGGTGAATTCGAGCTCAACCACATCGAGCCCATGAGAGGCGGCGACGCGGTCGGCAGTAGCGCGGATTGTATCGAGCTGAAGGGCCATAATTTGAGGCGGGCACGTTCCGATCGTCCGAAACGTACTTTATTTTTGAGCAAACAAAAAGTGGGCTCTCGCCCACTCCTCTCTTCCGCCGACTTGCCGGGTGCGTTCACGGCTACTTGCAGGTCCCGAAACAGGCGGCCCCATGCGGCAGAACAAATTCGTCTGCTCTTCCTACTATAATCGAGGACGACCGCTTCTGCAATCGGGACGTGAGGCCGCGATGGGTGTTTTGGTCCAATCCGAGTGGTATGTGACCGAGCAAAAGGTCGCCGAAGCCGTCCGCCGCCTCATCGCGGCAGTTGACCCCCTCGAGATCATAGCGTTCGGCTCTCGCGCCCGGCGCCAACACCGCCCCGACAGCGATCTCGATCTGGCCGTCATCCTTGATGTGCCGGAGGATCGCGCCCTTGCCGTGATACCGTGGGACATCTTCAACGGACTAGGCATGCCGGTAGACTTGTTGCCGATTGCCAAAGAACGCTACGACCGGTTCCGGCCTTGGCTAAACAGCGTCCATCGAAACATTGAGCAGGAAGGGATTCGACTGTATGAGCGCGGCTCAGAACCTGCAGGTGCAGATACTCTTCATAGAATCTGCTGAAGACGAAGAAACTCTGGCGTTCCCCGTGCCTGACAGCGTTTTCGAATTTCACGCTCAACAAGCAATTGAGAAGCTGTTGAAGGCGCTCATCGGAGCCCACAACGCTATCTATCCCTACACTCATGATCTTCAACTCCTCATGAACCAGCTGGGCGGATTGGGCGAGGAACTCCCAGATTTTGGCGTCCCGCTCCCCGTCTTTACCCCGTTTGGCGTCATCGTCCGCTACGACTTAGGGGTGTCACTAACTAACGACGAACGGCAGAAATATCGGACAGTAGTCGCCGCTGTGCGCACCTTCGTAAAAGCGAGAGTAGACGTGCTTTGATGATTAGTCCGCCGGAAACCCCGGATCAGCCATAACCTGCTCAATCTGCTTCGCATGCCGCTCCCCATGCTGCGCCAGAACCACCAGCCACTGATAGCAATCCAGATCCCCCAGCGCCACATGCGCGAAAAAATGCTCCCGCAGACCGCCCTCCAGACCCACCACAAACGCCCTCGTCTGCGCCCTCGTCTTTCGTAGCTCCGCGAGCATTTCGCTCATATCCGCCCACCTTCCCGTAGGCCTCACCACCTCGCGAGCGTTGAATCTCGTATCGCGCCCATTCGCAATATGGAAGACCGCAGCTTCCTTCGCCGCCGCAAACCCCTTCTTCTCCGGCTCGGCAGGCTGTTCGAGCGTCTTCACAATCACGCCCCTGAGAAACTGGTCAAACAGAATCACATGCTCAACATTTTCCGCGATCGACCACCGCTCAGGAGCCTCGCGAAAATGCCACTGCTCCGCCGTCAGGTCATTCGTCAATTCCAGCAGCCGCGCCTCGCTCGAATCGAGTTGATCGAGAACAACCTGCCGTTCCTGAGCATCCATATCGAAAGGCTAGCGCATCCATAGGGAACCCGCCCCGAATCCGCGATAATCAACAGACATCCAATGACCATGCCGACTGAAGACCTCGTAGAAACTTACCCCCTCCGCCTCGAACTCCCGCCCGGAGACTTCCGCGCCTACCTCTTCGACTGCGACGGCACCATCGCCGACTCCATGCCCCTCCACTACATCGCCTGGAAGCAGGTCCTCGAACCCTTCGGCTGCCACTTTCCCGAAGAGCACTTCTACGCCTGGGGCGGCATGCCCATCGCCGAAATCCTCGCCACACTCAACGAGCAGCAGGGCCTCGACATGCCCATCCACGACATCTGCAAACAAAAAGAAGCCCTCTACGAAACACACCTGTCCAAGCTAACGGCCGTCCCGCACGTCCTCGAACACATCGACCGCAGCCACGGCAAGCTCCCCTTCGCCGTCGTCTCCGGCAGCACTCGCGAATCGGTCACCGCGTCGCTCTCCACCCTCGGCATCCTCGACAAGTTCGAAACCCTCATTTGCGCCGGCGACTACGTCCACAGCAAGCCCCATCCCGAGCCCTACCTCATCGCCGCCGAACGCCTCGGCATCGCCCCCGCACACTGCCTCGTCTTCGAAGACACGGACATGGGCATCGAAGCCGCCACCGCCGCCGGCATGGCCTCCGTCAAAGTCCCTCCACCCTGGGAGCGATAGCGGGCCTACGCCACCGCCAGCAACTGCTGCCCGGAGTCTCTGCCAAACCGTCGCGGCCAGCTAATCTCAGGCAGCCCTTCAAACATCGGTTTCGCGAACAGATATCCCTGCATCAACGTAATCCCGCACTCGCGCAACACGTCGTATTCCTCGACCGTTTCAACCGCTTCACCAATCAACTGAACCTTCAACTCGCGGCACATCGCCGCCATCGCCGCGACGATCGTTTG
>CAZZYB010000519.1:0-2988 GCA_964658125.1 uncultured Acetobacteraceae bacterium
CAAAGCTCCAGCCCCGCCCTCGTCGACGCCATCCACGCCCGCGTAGCGATCATGGACAATGGCGAAACCAAGGGCGGTTCCATCGGCCCACTCGACACCATCCAGCACGCCCCGGGCCTCGAAACCCTCTGGCAGCTGCACTACTCCGCTGAAGGCGCCGAAGCCCACAACACCGCCGCTCCCTACATCGCTAACCTGCTAGGCACGGACGCAGCCAACCACCTCGAACTGACCGCCAGCAAAGACGGCAGCTTCGACGTCACCAACTCCCGCACCAATGCCACCAGGCACTACCCCGCTTCACACTAGCATCCCGCAAACGCTCTAACTTTGCATTTAGGTGTGTCCAAGACGTAGCGTTGGCATGGGCCGCGATGACGAAGCCAGCCCTTCCCCCTGGGGTAAGGCTTTCCTCGCCGCCTACTTCACAATCGCGTTGTAATTGTCGCCCAACAACCGCTGCCGCATCGCTTCAGCGTCCTTCTTCGTAGCAAACGGCCCGATCTGGATGTGGTACAGCTTATCCTGCGGCTCGGTCCGAGCCACCACGGAATAGTTCTTCCGCTTCAACGCCGCCACCAGCAGATCCGCGTCTTCCTGGTGCGACACTGCCGCCACCTGCACCGTAAACGTAAGCCCCGTCTCATTCGCCGGAGCACTGTGCACCGCAGGCACCGGACCAGCCTCAACAGGCCGATTCGTAATGGGAGGCGCAGCCGCAGGAGCCGCTCTCACAATGGGCGCAGGCGCGGGAGCGTCCACCACCACCGCCGGAGCCGCACTCACCTTCGGCGCCGCAGTGTTTGAAGAACCCACCGGCGCACCCGCAGCAGGCTTGAAAGAATTGAAGTCCGTCGTCCCCGCCGGCGCACTCCCATCCGCATTCACAATAGGAGCCTGCCGCGACTTGCTCCCCATGCTGTACCCAAATCCGAAGAACACCGCACACAACAGCGCCAGCCCAAAGAAAATCCCCAGGATCATCCCGGTGCTTAACGTCATCTCGCGAGCCTGCGCTCCACGGCTCAGATGATTTGGCTGGTCATCGTCGATTTCGTCGTGCAGATAGCTCATGCCGACTGTGGTCCTTTATCGTCCGCCAGCGCATGACTCGCCGGCGTCAGTGTCTTGTTCAACAAATTCATCAACTCCATAGGCAGCGGGAAAACAATCGTCGTATTCTTCTCCACGCCAATCTCGGTCAGCGTCTGCAGATATCGCAACTGCAGCGTCATCGGCTGAGTCGCCAGCAGCGCCGCCGCCTCGACCAGCTTGCCCGCCGCATTGAACTCACCTTCCGCATGGATCACCTTCGCGCGGCGCTCGCGCTCAGCTTCTGCCTGCTTGGCCATCGCGCGCAGCATCGATTCCGGCAGGTCCACCTGCTTCACCTCAACCGACACCACCTTCACGCCATAAGGCGCCGTGTGACCATCGATGATCGTCTGGATCCGCGCATTCAAAGCATCGCGATGCGCCAGCAGTTGATCCAGTTCCACCTCACCCAGCACCGACCGCAAAGTCGTCTGCGCAAACTGCGAAGTCTGGTAAATGTAGTTCGTCACTTCAATCACGGCCTTGGTCGGATCGACCACCCGCAGCGTGATCACGGCATTCACCTTCAGCGTCACGTTGTCCCGTGTAATGATGTCCTGCGCCGGAACCTCCATCACGTCCTGCCGCAGCGACACCCGCACGATCTTATAGAACGGCGGGAACACAAAGATTACACCCGGCCCCTTCGGCGGCTGCGCGCGGCCCAGCAGGAACACCACCGCCCGCTCATACTCCTGCAACACCTTCACCGAGTTCAGGAGGTAAAGCACCACAATGGCGCCGACAACAAGAAGAGCGATAGGAGGAAGCTGCATGGGAACTCTCTAACTGGTCGTACTTGTTAAGATTCGTTCTAAAACTTGAAGTAGAAACCAAGCGTAGGCTCGAGCGTGCTCGTGCGCTGCTTGATCGTCAAATAATTCTGTCCAAAATCCGGAGCCAGGAAAAAGTTCTGCCGGAACGAAGCGCGAAGACCAAAGTGCGGCGAGAAAAACTCCTGCTGCAAACCAGCCGAATAATAGTACGTAGCCCGAGCCTGCGTACTCAAGCTGATACCGCCGCGCGGTGTCGGCTTGAAGGCCATCGTACCCGCACCCACGGAAACAAACGGCTGCAGCCCGAAAAGGAGATGCGGAGGCGTCAGCACATACCCGAGCGTGTACTCATTCGTCTGCGCCTGCACGCCCAGCCCGGACTGATTCCCCGGCACATTCGAGTAGTTCTGCGTATACCGCGCATACCCGTAATTACCCTCAAGCCCGAAGTACGGCTTGACGATGTACCGCAGCGTCACCAGTGCGCCGAACGTATTTCCCGGCGCATCGCCCACGATCTGACCGGCATTACCCGACCCCGTCGCGACCACCGGTCCTGACACACTCTTGTTAAACTCACCCGCTCCACTGATCCCAAAATCGATCCGCGAGAGCTGCTTATCGAGTGCGCTCGGCGCAGGCTCATCCTGTGCATGGACAGCGGCAGCGGTGAATGTAAGGGCGAGAGCGGCGGCGAGAGGAAGAACTTTGCGAATCAAGACGTGAAGGCTCCGTGCGCGGTTGTTGAGAAAAATGAAGTTACGCGCTGCCTCTAAGTCTAAACCTTCGGCGGCAATGCGCGGACACTAAGCGTAAGACCGTTCACCGCGGTGACAACGGTCTGCTGTTCGACTCCCACCACCCCCGAATCGGGAGCCAGCGCCGCCCGCCATATTTCTCCGCGAACCAGCACCTGTCCCTCGGGATCGATCGCCGTCTGCGCCGTCCCCACCAACCCCACCATCGCCTCCGCGCCAGTCAGCGCCTTATTTCGCCGAGCCCTCAGACCCACATAAGCCAGCAAAAACGTAATCACCCCAAACGTCGCCCCCGTTGCAATCGCCGTAGAAGCATGCACCCGAATCTCCGGCGGCCCATCCACCAGCGTCAATAACCC
>CAZZYB010000520.1:0-2986 GCA_964658125.1 uncultured Acetobacteraceae bacterium
GTATGTCTCGGTTCTCAATAGCGACTCTTCTAATGCAACCAACCCCAACTTATCCAGGACCAAGCCTAAGTCAAGGATCATTTCGTGGAAAGAACAAGCCCATGGAAGCCATCCCTATCCGCTACGGCTAGTTTATCCGGCCGTGATGCGCTGCATCCTCGTTGATTACGATCCGGCAATCACGAGACGATTGAGCTGCGTCTAAAAACCAAGAAATAGCAGCTGACAGCGAACCAGGCTGCAATGGGATGCGACAGGATAATCGATAGATCGGGGTAAGGTTAAGTAATGATCCGTTTACAGTTCTGTATCTCTTTGCTCATTTCGGCTGCATGTCTCACTTCAACCGCATGGACGCAAGATTCCACCGTCGCTTCGCCGCCGGGCTCCCTACTCAATCGCGCATCGACACCTTCCGCGTCCGACATGGGCGCGTGGACACGGGAGCAGATCGCAACCATGAACCGCCTTCGCGATGGTGCGATAAGTGATTCTTATGCATACAGTCAATTGGCCTATCTGACAGACATCATAGGTCCACGACTGAGTGGTTCGGCTCAGGCCGAGGCGGCCGTGCAGAGAGTGGCAATGCAGATGCGCGCACTCGGCGCCACAGTAACGCTTGAGAAGACGCCTGTTGCTCACTGGGTTCGTGGCGAGGAGACAGCCACGCTTATAGAATGGCCCGGCAAGGTTGCTGGAACCACTCAGAAGATATTCCTTACCGCCTTGGGCAACTCTGTGGCGACACCAGCGGATGGCATTACGGCACCTATCCTGGTCATTAATTCGTTTGCAGAACTGGAGGCCCTGCCTGCTGGAACAGCCAAGGACAAGATTGTTCTTTTCAATCGTCCATTCGATCAGGAGATGACCGCGCAGGGACTGGGCCTGGAGGCATATATCCAGAATGCCCCATATCGATATCGCGGATCATCCGTGGTCGCGTCGCTGGGTGCGGCTGCCGTTCTCGTGCGCTCCCTGGGAAGCGCCAACTTCCGTCTGCCGCACACAGGCGTGACGCGGTATGTGGAAGGTACGAGAAACGTGCCCGCAGCTGCTGTTACAGCGGAAGATGCCGAACTGATCTCACGACTTACCCAGCAAGGAACCGTCACCATGCGAATGACTTTGACGCCGAGAAACTTGCCGCTGACGACCAGTTATAACGTCATTGCGGACTGGAAAGGCTCAGAGCATCCCGATCAGATCGTGATCGTTTCTGGTCACTTGGACTCGTGGGATCTCGGCACCGGAGCCATCGACGATGGAGCCGGGGTCGTGTCCGCGATGGAATCTATTCAACTCTTACAGTCGATGAACATTCACCCGCGGCGTACGATTCGCTTTGTCGCCTGGATGAATGAAGAGTTTGGGGCGAGCGGCGCCGTGACGTACGGAAAGGAGCATGCGGCGGAGTTTGGCAACTATGTAGCGGCCATGGAGAGCGATCTCGGCTGCGATCATCCAACCGGACTGTCACTCAGCTCGCCGGCTTTGGAAAAGTATCTTGCGCCAATAGGCGAAGTGCTCCAGTCAATCGGTGCTGGGGTGCTTACAAGTACGGAGGCGTTCCCCTCGGAAGATCTCGCGCCAATATTAGCGGACGGCGTTCCGGGCCTTGCTCCGACCCAGGACACGCGTTTCTATTTCAACTATCATCACACTGCCGCTGATACCTTGGACAAAGTGGACAAACACCATCTGGCCGAGAACGCTGCTGTGATCGCCGTGGCTGCCTACGCGCTTGCCGATGCGTCTACACCAGCATCGCGCGCGAAATGACGATGGAGTGTGAAGAGGATCAGGCTTGTGAGCTATGGATTGTCCTCACTTCATGGCCGAGTCCTGTTGTGACATCACTGTCCGATATCTTTATGGAGAGGCTTGGGCAAAAGAGTGACGCCTTGAGGCTTTATGGTGAATTGAAAAAGAACTATTCGAGCATCGCCTTGAACTTGCGAGCCGATCTGACACTGATGGGTCATCGCCACGCCGATGAGGATATTGGGATGGTTTTCGCGTTTCTTCTGTTCTCGGATGTCTAGAGCCCGTAGGCGACGCTCGCCGGGTAGGGACAGATCCGGCCACCCACTCCAGCAACTGTTCAACTTTAATCAGGTTGGCCAAATTAGTAACCTCTTTGGCGACATCCACGTGCATCTGTTTCTGTTGCTCGATAATCTGACCGGAGGTGAGTGAAATGGTGCGAAAATGCGCACGACCCGTAGCCCTTGATGACCTTGCGGCCTGGCCGGTTCTACTCCATCACTATGGCAAACATAATGGCGACCTTAAGCGACCCGAAGTGTGCATCGAGTTTGCATACAGAACGACCCAGCCCTGGAACAGTTTGAAGGGTGATGTAATTCCCAGAACACGCTTCGATAAGTACAGCGGTTTATCGAAAGGTTAGGCGCCGATGATTGAACCTCAAGAGCGTCAACTCTCAAGCCAGTCAGTACGTACTCTTTCTCTCGCTGCTCTTGGGGGCACGCTCGAATTTTACGATTTCATAATCTTTGTGTTCTTCTCTGATGTGCTCGGAAAGCTCTTTTTCGCAGCCAGTCTGCCCGATTGGGTACGCCAGACACAGACCCTGGGCATTTTTGCGGTAGGCTACCTGGTGAGGCCCGTAGGTGGCATCTTTATGGCGCACCTGGGAGACAGGCGAGGACGTAAGCGCGTCTTTGTGCTGACCCTTTCATTGATGGCCGGCCCGACGCTACTCATCGGAATGTTGCCAACCTTTCAATCAATCGGTGTGACGGCTCCGCTGCTGCTGTTGCTTACGCGCATCTTGCAAGGCCTCGCCATCGGTGGGGAGGCACCTGGAGCATGGGTCTTTGTGGCCGAACATGCGGGGAGCGGCAGGAGGGGCTTTGCGGTCGGCTTGCTCACGGGTGCACTATCTCTCGGGATTCTGCTTGGGTCCCTAATCGCTACAGTACTCGGGAAGGTGTTTACGCCAGTTCAGATGGCCGAA
>CAZZYB010000521.1:0-2986 GCA_964658125.1 uncultured Acetobacteraceae bacterium
CTTCGTGGCGACGAGTTGTTTCACCGTCTGACGCGCGAGATAGCCTACGTAATCTTTAGAGAAAATCATGTGCGCTTACGAGTGTAACGCATTGAAGCGCATCAGGTAGATACGCGCGCCTTACTTCTTCCGATGCGGGCAACGTTCGGTATTCAGACACGACTCCGCCAGCCTCAGCCGCTCCACAGGCCTGCCGCCAACCAGATGTTCCTCAACGATTTCCTCGATATCCCGTGCATGCACAAAGCCATACCACACGGCCTCCGGATAAACCACCATCACCGGCCCATGCTCGCACTGGTCCAGACACCCGGCTTCGTTGACCCTCACGCGATGCTTCAACCCGGCAGCCTTTACCGCGTCCTTCAGCTCGCCACGCAGCTTCTTGGCATGCTCATGCCCACAACTTGGCCGCGACGCCGATTTATCCCGCTCATTCAGGCAAACAAAAACATGATGTTCAAACTCAGCCATTATCCCTCTACACCTCACGCTCTACCTTAGCGCCCTTTGCATTTTTCTTTTGCGTTCGTCGTTGCTGTTGCTTTCCTGATTCCGTAAGATGCCAACCGAAACCACCGCTTTCTGAGAGAATAGAAAACTATGCCCCTTGATGATCTGGCTCCAGTAAAGGACGACATGGTTGCGTTTATCGCTGGCCATGGAATGCGGCGTATGAACGCCTACGTAACCGAAGAAGTCCCAACGGTTGTCTTTGAAGACGAAGACGCCGAGGGTTGGAAAGATTTCGTCGAACACGCCAAGGCCTCTGGCGCCGCCTTCGTCACCATGAGCGAAGTCGTGCTTGAGCCTGAAGACGTCGCCACGCTCATCGGCCAGGTCCGTGACGAAGACTTCCCCGACCACGACGCCGCCGCGCTCGACGAAGCCCAGGACCTGATGCAGCACACCGGCAAAATCGGTTACCTGCAGCTAGGCTTTGCCCACCAGGGCGTCATGTTCCTCTACGAAGCCGCCACCGAGTGGTACGACCAGTTTCAGGAGCTCATGGAGACCGTCTCCGCGCTCGGTGGCCTCATCGTCGATGACGAAGGCGACCAGGACGACTAAGGCCTTCGTGCACGCGAACGACACCTCAAACCACACCGAAAAACACTGGGCCGTTCGGTCCCGGGATGACGTGGCCGCGTCCGCGCTCGCCAAAACCCTCGGCATCCCCCCGGCAATCGCGCACCTTCTCATCTGCCGAGGCCACGCCACACCCGACGCGGCGCGCGCCTTCCTCAATCCGTCGCTCGACCAGCTCCACGACCCCTACCTCCTCCTCGGTATGTCCAAAGCGGTCGACCGCATCCGCGCTTCCCTGCTCGCCTCCGAACCCATCCTCATCTACGGAGACTACGACGTCGACGGCACCGTCGCCACAGTCCTCCTCAAGACTGCGCTCGAGCGGGTCGCGGCGATGATGGCCGTCCCCGCCGACATCCGCTACCACATCCCGCACCGCATTCGCGAAGGCTACGGCATGACCGAGTCCCGCCTCGAAGCCGCCGCCGCCGAAGGCGTCCGCCTCGTCATCAGCGTCGACACCGGCATCCGAGCCTTCGCCGCCGCCCGCGAAGCCGAGCGCCTCTCGCTCGACCTCATCGTCACGGACCACCACCTCCCTGACGAAGCCGAGGGCGTGCCCAAAGCGGTCGCCGTCATCAACCCCAACCAGCCCGGCTGCCCCTACCCCTACAAAGAACTCTGCGGAGCCGCCGTAGCCTTCAAAGTCGCCCAGGCCCTCCTCGAAAGCGCGGCGCCCACCCCCGGCGACTTCGACCGCCTCCGCGAAAAGACTCTCCCGTCCTTCCTCAAGCTCCTCGCCATCGCGACGATCGCGGACGCCGTCCCCCTCACCGGCGAAAACCGCGTCATCGCCGCCCTCGGTCTCCGCGAGCTACAGAAGCCGTCCCAATCCGGTCTCCGGGCCCTCATGGATCTCGCGCAAATCGACACCACCATCCCCATCTCCGCCACCGACGTCGGCTTCCGCCTCGCCCCGCGCATCAACGCCGCCGGCCGCATGGACATCGCCTCCGATGTCGTCGAAATGTTCCTCTCCCGCGACCCCGCCGCCGCCCGCCTGCTCGCCGAAAAGCTCCACCGCCTAAATCAAGATCGCCGAGACGTTGAAGCGACGGCCCTCCGCGACATCGAAGCCCGCATCGAGACTCTCCGCGAGCACCCCGACGGCCTCGCCCCCTGCCTCGTCCTCGATGACGCAGCCTGGCACCGCGGCGTCATCGGCATCCTCGCCTCCCGCGTGGTCGACCGCACCGGCCGCCCGGCCCTGGTCCTCGCACACGAAGACGGCCAGGCCTACGGTTCAGGCCGTTCCGTCGCCGGCTTTCATCTCCTCGACGCGCTCACCGCAGCCCACTCCTCCGAACCCGACACACTCTTCACCCGCTTCGGTGGCCACGCCCACGCGGTCGGCTTCTCGCTTCCCTCTGACCGCGTCGCCGAACTCCGCACCCGGATGGCCGCGGAAGCCGACAAAGCGTTCGCCGGCCACCGCCCAGCGCCGCAGCTCGATTGCGACGCCGAGATCCAGCTCAGCGATCTCACCCCCGACTTCCTCACCTGGCTCGAGCGTCTCGGCCCTTTCGGAAACGGCAACGGCGAACCGCTCTTTGTCTCCCGCGGCCTGCGCCTCACGACGGCGTTCAAAGTCGTCAAAGACCGCCACCTCCGCCTCTCCGTCGAGGACGCGAACGACGGCGCAAAGTTCGGCGGCATGGCCTGGAGCCGCCGCACCAACTGGGCAGAGTGCGCCGCAAATTGGAACCTCCAGCAAGGTTCGCGGGTGGACATCGCGTTCCGCCTCAACAAAAACCGCCACCCGGACTTCGGCGGATGGGAGCTGGAAATCGTCGAGATCCGCCCCGCTGCCGACCCCACCTAGCGCTTCAGGCGAACGTCCGACCGATAAACCCGCGCGCAAGGCTGCCCCGTAGTACAGATCACCTCAAGCTCCGTC
>CAZZYB010000522.1:0-2937 GCA_964658125.1 uncultured Acetobacteraceae bacterium
TGCCTGACGCTTTCACACTGACAGGGGTTGCGATGGGGCTGTTTCTGGTCTGCGTGCAGGCCGTTTTTCTGGCGCCGGATGAGGCGGCTATTCATCTTGATCCTTCGCATAGTTTGCGGATGTCGAGCCCGGGGTCGTTTGTGGAGCGCGGGAATGTTTTTCTTACCGGGCCGGAGCACCTGGTGTTTGGGCGGGTTGTGGCGGTGCTTGCGGCGGCGCTGTTTCCGTTTCTGATTCGCACGGCCTACAGGGCGTTTCGAGGGCGTCATGGGCTGGGGCTGGGGGATGTGAAACTGATGGCGATGATTGCGGCGTTTGTGGGCTTCTGGCCGGCGATGCTGGCGTTTTTTCTGGGGTGCGTGTTTATCTTTCCGTATGCGATCACGCTGCTGGCTCGGAAGCGGGCGGAGCGGGCTACGCAGTTGCCGTTTGGAAGCTTCCTGGCGGCGGGTGGGCTGGTAACGGCGGTGGTGGGGCCTCCGCTGATAGCTTGGTACAAGACGTTTTTGTGAGGAGAGTTTATGCGTCTTCGATCTCTCGCGCTGCTACTTGTTTTGATCCCTGCGGTTCATGCGCAGACACCCGGTAGAGGAGTTCCTATGAGCCATCACACGACCGGTAGTTTTGAGCCCGGCGTCAAGCCTCTTCCTGCCGACTTTCCGGCTGCGCCAAATCTCGGGCGCATGACGCTCAACAAGACGCTGCATGGAGGGATCGAGGGGACGGGCGTGGGGCAGATGCTGACGTCGATGACCGAGACCAAGGGGTCGGCTGGGTATGTGGCGGTTGAGACGATTACCGGTACGGTCGATGGGCGGAAGGGGAGCTTTTCGCTGATTCACCTGGGGTTGATGGAGCGTGGGAAGCCGAGCCTGAAGGTGACGGTTGTGCCCGATTCGGGAACGGGTGAACTTGTGGGGTTGGCGGGGACGTTTACGATCGTGATTGGGTCGGATGGGAAACATACGTACGAGTTTGAGTACACGCTGCCTTCGGTCTGAGCGTGTCCGCCTTGACTCTTGACCAACTCACTTCTAGTCTAAAAACTGGCCATGCGGACGACACCTTACATCTGGCAATACATTCCTCTCGTGCTGCAAATCATTGTGGCTGTCGGTCTTGCCGGCGGCATGGTGGCGGCTTCGTTTTTTCTGGGCAAGCATAAGCGTTCGCGGACCAAGCTGGGCGCTTATGAATGCGGCATGGATCCGGTGGGCGATGCGCGCGGACGCTTCTCGGTGCGGTTCTACATGGTCGCGATGCTGTTCATCCTGTTCGACGTGGAAGCGGTGTTCATGCTGCCGTGGGCGGTGGTGTATCGCGAGCTGGCAAGCATTACGGGGAGCCGGCTGTTCGGGTTTTGGGAGATGCTGGTGTATATCGGCTTTGTGGCCGTCGGGCTCTTCTATGTGTGGAAGAAGGGCATTCTCAACTGGTCCAACGATAAGGCTGATCTCTAAATGTCTGAACAGATGATTGATCCTTCAACACCTGAAGCCGTGTTTGGCAAGGAAGCCGTTAGTGAAGCGCTGGCTGATCATGTGGCCGTTGGGGCGCTGCGGGAGCTTTTTACCGATGCGAAGTGGGACCGCAAGGAGCTGACGCTGACGATCGCTCCTGAAAATATTGTGGCGGCGGTGAAAGCAGCGAAGGAAGCCGGGTACAACTTTTTTGAGGATGTGACGGCGGTGGACTGGGCTCCGTCAGAGCCTCGGTTCCAGGTGAGCTACAGCCTGTTGAGCTTCGGCATGAAGCAGCGGATACGGCTTACCGTGCGTCTGAATGGGGACAATGCGGTGGTCGATTCGGTTACGTCCATATGGCCTGCGGCTAATTTTTATGAGCGCGAAGTTTTCGATCTTTTCGGCATACGCTTCTCGGGCCACCCGCGGCTAACGCGAATCATGATGCCGGACAACTGGAACGGCCACCCGCTGCGCAAGGATTACCCCGTCGAGGGATACCGCTAATGAGCCCTGTTGATCTGCTGGAAAAGCCTGACGTTGAACGCAAGACTCCGATGTCTCGGAGCGGTGTGACGGATTCGACCGGCGCTACGCTGGCCGGGTTCCGGTCGGCCGAGGACATGATTATTCCGGGCGTGGAGGACGTGGTCGCCGATGTGGTGGGGCATCATGCGCCGCATGGGACGGACCCGGTTTCGAACCAGACGATGATCCTGAATATGGGGCCGCAGCACCCGTCGACGCATGGGGTTTTGCGGCTGGTGATCGAGCTGGATGGCGAGACGATTGTGTCGCTCGCGCCGGACATTGGGTATCTGCATACGGGGATTGAGAAGACCTGCGAGGCGAAGTTTTATCAGCAGGTGATTCCGCTGACTGACCGGGTCGACTACCTGGCGCCAATGGCGAATAACCTGGCTTATGCGCTGGCGGTGGAGAAGCTGCTGGGGTTGGAGATTCCGGAGCGGGCGCAGGTGATTCGCGTACTGTTTATGGAGCTGATGAGGCTCAACTCGCACCTGGTCTGGCTGGGGACGCATGCACTGGATATCGGTGCGATGACCGTGTTTCTGTACTGCTTCCGCGAGCGCGAGCAGTTGATGCGAATTTTTGAAGCGGTCAGCGGGCAGCGGATGATGACGAGCTACATCCGCATTGGAGGGCTGGCGCTGGAGCCTCCTGCGGGGTTGATGGAGACGATCAAGGCGTTTCTGGACGACTTCCCATCGAAGATTGCGGAGTATGAGGGGCTGCTGAACAATAACCCGATCTGGATTTCGCGGTTGAAGGGTGTGGGGTACCTGTCGGCCGAGGATGCGATTGCGCTGGGGGTGACTGGGCCACCGCTGCGGGCGTCGGGTGTGGACTTCGATGTGCGGCGTGATATGCCTTACTCGGGGTATGAGAATTATGAGTTCAAAGTGCCGGTTTCGAACGACGGCGACGTGTGGGCTCGATACGCTGTGCGGAT
>CAZZYB010000523.1:0-2934 GCA_964658125.1 uncultured Acetobacteraceae bacterium
TCCACCCTCATCCTCTACCCCGGGGAAAACGGCAAGCTGCAGGAAACCACCCTCGGCGCCCTCATCCCGCACGCCTTCCGTCTCGAATACATCGAGCCGAAGTAGCTCGTCCCCCCAGAAATGTCATCCTGAGCGCAGCGAAGGACCTGCTTCACCCGTAGTTGCACTAAACCCAAGGACCAGCACCATGTCAGATCACCCTCTCCACCCCCTCGACATCATCATCAAAAAGCGTGACGGCCACGAACTTACCCGCCCCGAAATCGAGCACTTCATCCACGCCGTAGTCCTCAACGGCGAACAGAAACTCGCGCTTGACCGCGGCGAGCACCCCCCCACCCTCGCCCCCGTCGATAAAGTCACCGACGCCCAGATCGCCAGCTTCCTTATGGCCGTCTTCCAGCGCGGCCTCTCTCCCCGCGAGCTCGCCGACCTCACCACCGCCATGCGCTTCTCCGGCGAAACCTTCGACGCCTTCACCCTCAACACCTTCACCGTCGACAAGCACTCCACCGGCGGCGTGGGCGACAAATCCTCGCTCCTCATCGCCCCCATAGTCGCCGCCGCAGGTCTCGAAAATTCTCCCAGCATCTCCGTCCCCATGATCTCCGGCCGCAGTCTCGGCCACACCGGCGGCACGCTCGACAAGCTGGAGACCATCCCCGGCTTCAACACCCAGCTCCCCCTCGACCGCATGCGCGCCGTCCTCGCTGAGCATCACGCCGCCCTCGTCGGCCAGACCCCCCGCCTCGTCCCCGCCGACCGCATCCTCTACGCCATGCGCGACCACACGGGCACCGTCGAATCGCCCTTCCTCATCACCGCCAGCATCATGTCGAAGAAGCTCGCCGAGGACCTCCGCGCCCTCGTCCTCGACGTCAAAGTAGGCTCCGGCGCCTTCATGCCCACGTACGAAAAATCCAAGTACCTCGCCGAGCTCATGGTCGAAACCGGCACCCTCGCCGGCACCCGCACAGCCGCCCTCCTAACCACCATGGACGAGCCCCTCGGCCGCTTTTCCGGCAACTGGATCGAAGTCTGGGAGTGCGTGGACATCATGAAGGGCACTCGCCACCCCATGTCCGCCGACCTCATCGAACTCTCGAACATCCTCTCCGGCTGGATGCTCTTCTTCGCCGGCAAATCCACCTCACGCGAAGCCGGCGCCAAGCTAGCCGACGACATCCTCCGCTCCGGCGCAGCCTACAAATCCTGGCTCGGCATCATCGAGGCCCAGGGCGGCGACATCTCCGTCTTCGAGAACCCCGCCGCATTTCATAAGCCGCAAGCCACCCGCGTCCTCACCGCCTCGCACGCCGGGTATCTCTCCGCAATGGACTGCAAGGAAGTAGGCTGGGCCGTTCAGCGGCTCGGCGCAGGCCGTGCGAAACCCGGCGACCCCGTCAGCGCCCACGCAGGCATCCAATCCCACGCCAAACTCGGCACAAAGCTCGAAGCCGGACAGCCCATTTTCACGCTATTCAGCGAAGACCCCCACCTCCTCGACGAGCCCTTCGCTATGCTTTCAGCCACGGTGCAGATATCGTCCACGCCCCCACAGCTTCAGCCGCTCATCCGCGAGACCATTGCGAAAAACTAGGACTGCCTTTCGCATGGGCGACGGAATTGCCCGCCTGGCCAACATCCGAATCCTCAAACTCCGGTTTCGTACGGAAAAAGAGCGCGATCCCCACCACCGCTACCCACAGCGGAATCACGTACGCCGGAATGCGCTCCAGCAGCCCCATATAAGGCATCAGTGGCGGCACCACCTTCACCATGCACAACTCCATGACCCCGGTAGCAATCCCCACGATCAACCCAACCGCTATCGTGCTCCATCCAGCCAGCGGCATGCGTGTCCGGCCATTCAGCAGCACCATCCCAAACATCACCAGCGCAAGCGAGCCGCTTATAAAACACACTCCACCCGACAGAATGTGGCGCCTGTGATGCAGATCGCCGGGAGACATCCCGGCCCCAATGATGGCGAGGCCGCAAATCGTAATGAAGGTCATCGCGGCAGAGGATTCCGGCAGCGGCGGAAACGACCGCCGCAGCAGATACGCACCACCCAGAAAAAGCAGTCCTTGCAAAATGAACGATGCATTCAGCCAGCCGTGCAGCGGAGAGCACATATGCGCGTTGCACTGCGTCTGCCCCAGGTCGCTCACAAAATTCTTCGTCAAGCTGTAAGCGGGTCTTGCCGCATGTTGAGCCACCTGCTCGACAATAAAAACCTGCAGGCCGCTCGCCCACAAGAATGCTCCTACTCTGGCCCTACCACCTACTGCACGCATTAATTGAGATTACGACAGAAACCCGCCAAACGTGACTGCGCGCCCCTCCTTGTTTCTATCAACCGCATCTAAAAGCGCATTGCAATATCCAGAAGAAAGGGAACACTCATTTGCGCGCCCGCATCGTCCATCTCCTCTCCGTGTTCCTCCTGCTCACCGCCCGAGGCAGCCTCTTGGCTGACCCGATTGCCGTCCGGCAAACCCAGGGCGCCACCCGCGGCTTCCTCGTTGTCCGCTCCGAGGATGGCCGCGTCATCGCCCATGGCGAGCTCAATCAGATCGGCCACGGCGACCGCGTCGTGACTCGTCTCCTCTACCGCTTCAACGATGGTTCCATCGACGACGACACCGCGACCTACACACAGCGCGGCACCTTCCACCTGCTGCGCGAGCACCACATCCAGAAGGGCCCGTACTTCCCAAAACCCTCCGACTACCTCCTCGACATCCCCGCCGGCAACGTCACCTCGCGCTCCCTCGACAAGGACGGAAAAGAAAAGGTTGAGGTCGAACACATGGACTTCCCCGCCGACCTCTACAACGGATTGGTCGGCACCATCCTCCTCAATGTCGCCCCCAGCGCAACGTTCAAAATCGGCATGGTTGCTCCCAGCGGAAAGGGCCGCCTCATCAA
>CAZZYB010000524.1:0-2922 GCA_964658125.1 uncultured Acetobacteraceae bacterium
CATGCGTGGCATGTACCTACATGCCGAACGCCTCCTGGCGAAGGCGGGGCGGCAAGGCGCAAGGGGAGGGGTATCTCCCATGCTTGGAGAGGAAGCCGAAGGCTGGAGCGGAAAGCGCGAGCGAAGCGAGGTCTGCACAAGCGGAGCGCGGAAGACTGCGGGAAACCCCTTGCGCCGCGCCAGGGCGGAGCCCTCAGCGAGGTTTGGTTTCCTTATGCGTGCGCGTCAGCGCACAGGACTTTCAGGGTGAGCGTTGCGAGCAGGAACAGGCTCGCTGAGGAGGGTGGCGGAAGCCGCGTAGGGGCTGAAGACAGGGAGGAAACACCTCCCTTCTCAAAGGTCTTTCCTACTTGGATATCCGGACTGAAGTCGACAAGCAACTCGAAGCGAGAAAGTCTATGCTTGTAACGAAGATGGTTGTTTTCCATAGAAACTACGGAGAAAAGTGATGTCGATACCCATTCATCCTGGATTGAAGACATGGACAGAAGCCGACTAAGCGGAGGGTTTGCGGGCACGATTCGCAGGGATATCGATGCCGGAGATGGGAACGCATAGTTACCGCTGCGGCTGGGACGACGCGGACGTTGAGATGCGGGAGACGGCTCGTCATCAACGCGTGATAGAAGAAGGCAACGAAGATGACTTTGGCGTGGTGTGGGGCGTGTTATTCGACACCGGGGGAGACGCGCGTACTCATGGCATAGCCTTCGATGCCGAACGTAATGCACCCTTGAAAGAGGGGTGGATCGCTGCGGACATCAACATGGGTGTCGCAGGCAAGGCTTGAGGACCACTGACACCAGTTCCTACGCAACCAAGCGGTCATAAGCTTTCGTAATGAGCTGACTCTTATGTTCGCCATTCCTTCGCTATAATGATCTGACTAAGAAGTTGGGACTGGACTGCTCCCATGATGCATAAATTTCGAAATTCGGAGGAAGAGGCCACGTCTTCCGCTGCCAAGCGCAAGATCGTGCATGTGGACATGGATGCCTTCTACGCATCCGTAGAGCAGCGTGACGATCCGGCACTCCCCATTCGCCCCGTGGTGGTCGCATGGAAGGGCAAACGGTCGGTTGTTTGCGCCGCTTCGTATGAGGCACGGAAGTTCGGAATACGCTCTGCGATGCCGGCAATCACAGTGGAGCGGCTGTGCCCGCAGGCTATTTTCGTTCGGCCCGACTTCACACGCTACAAAGCCGCCTCTTGCGCGGCTCGCGAAATCTTTCAAATGCACACCGATCTGATCGAACCGCTGTCGCTCGATGAGGCCTACCTGGATGTGACGGAAAAGAAGCTCCAGCTTCTCACCGCGACGGGGGTCGCGAAGATGATCCGCGAGCAGATCCGAGAGGAGTTGAACCTCACGGCTTCCGCCGGTGTCGCACCAAATAAATTTTTGGCGAAGATCGCCTCCGACTGGAAGAAGCCGAACGGCCTCTTCGTCATTCAGCCGCACGAAGTGCAGAGTTTTCTTCTGCCTCTTCCGGTGGGTCGCATTCCCGGAGTGGGGCAGGTCACTGAGGGACGCATGAAGAGCGTAGGCATTGGAACCGTGGGTGATCTCTAGGCCATGGACCTGGTCACGCTGGAACATCATTTCGGCCGCTACGGTCCGGCGCTTTCATGAACTTGCGCGTGGCATCGATCACAACCCCGTCGTTCCGAACCGGTCGAGTAAATCGATCTCTGCGGAAGACACGTTTGAGAGAGATATCCCGCTGACGGAGACGGAGCCGCTGGTACGCAAACTCGCAGAGAAGGTGTGGGGCGCGTCAGGCCAAAATGCCCGTTTGGCACGGACAATCGTCCTCAAGCTGAAAACCAAGGAATTCAATACGCTGACACGCAGCCTGACGCCTCCTGTTATGACAACTTCGCTCGAAGAATTTGCCGATGTCGCCCTCTCCCTGTTCTAACGGGTCGAACTTGGGCCGTGGCAACTCTACCGTCTAGTGGGTGTCGGCCTGAGCAATTTCCAGGTGGAGGCAGAATCGAATTTCACCGCTTTTTCAGGAGACTCCAGCGGTAGACGATGGGCTGCTTTCGGCATCCAACTGATGTGCCTATGACCAAGAAAAGAACTTCCGCCAAGCGCGAGACACGACAATCTGTTCAACAGTCTTCTGCTTACCATCGCCTCAATGCCCTGCTCCACACGATGCGCCGTATCGCTCAATACGAGGATGCGTTATGCGAACTCTCCCATCAGTTGAAGGGAGCAAGTGCCCTCCCTGCTGAGGCAGATGAAGAACTGCGCGACATCCTTGAGAAGATTCCATCTCATGATTACTTGGTGGATCTCGAATCCATGAGAGCGATCCTTCCGATCCCCTTGAATCGCTCAAGCTCAAAGGAGGCGACCAAGACGACAAGAGTCCACAGCCGTTCGGTTGCTGCAAAGAAGAAATCCGGGAGGAAGTCATCAAAATAGCAAGCTGGAATGTGAACTCGATTCGCGCTCGTGTCGAACATGTGAAGACATGGCTCGAAGCCAGGAAGGCGGACGTGTTGCTGCTTCAGGAATTGAAGGGAACAGAGTTTTCATCGGCGTTTTTCAAAGAGTTGGGATATGAATCGGTTTCGGTGACGCAAAAGGCCTACAACGGCGTGGCGATCCTCTCCCGCAGTCCAATCGAGATCGTTAGCACCACGCTGCCGGCGACGAAGCAGACAGTCACGCTCGCTTTCTCGAAGTCAGAATCGAAGACCTCCGTATCGTAAACATCTACCTGCCAAATGGAAATCCGGTGGGTACGGCGAAATTCGATTACAAGCTCGCCTGGATGGACCGTCTGTCGGAGCAAATGAAGCTCTGGCTGAAGAGCGACGTGCCCGCGGTCATTGGCGGTGACTTCAATGTCATTCCAGAGGACATGGATTGCCATAAACCGGCGTCCTGGATTCACGATGCACTGT
>CAZZYB010000525.1:0-2910 GCA_964658125.1 uncultured Acetobacteraceae bacterium
TGTGCAACGAAAGCGGGATGGTGTGCCGAAATGGGAATCACTTGAGTGCTAAAGAAGGGACGAATAATCGAGGTTCGTTTTGCGCATTGCCGTGAGAAAGGCGTCGTGGGTGGTGTATTGGATGGCTTGCATACCGGCGGCGCGGGCGGCGGCGATGTTGTCTTCGCGGTCGTCGATGAAGAGGATTTCGGAGGCGGGGACGGCTAGACCGGCGATGGCGTGAGCGTAGATTTCGGGGTCGGGCTTGGCGAGCGAGAGGCGGTGCGAAAAGGTGTGGTGGTGGAAGGCGTGGAGCCAGGGGAAACAGGCGAGGATGCCGGTCTCCATGGCGTCGCCGATGTTGGACAGGATGCCGGTGCGGATGCCGGCGCGCTGGAGGGCGGCGGCGAAGTCGATCATGGGCTGGTTGGGTTGAGTCCAGAGCGTGGTGTCGGCTTCGATGAGTTGGTTGAGTTGCTGGCTGGAGAGGGTTTGGTGGAGGTCGGCGGCGACCTGTTGCCAGTAGGCTGCGGCCGTGAAGGTGCCGCGGTCGTAGGCTTCGCGATCGTTCCAATAAGCCTTGTGGAAGGCTGGTTCCGAGGCGTTGAGGAGACGCTTCAGGTGGTCCCAGGCGGCGGGGTCGGGTGGGCCGGATAGGACGAGGCCGTAATCGAAGAGGACTGCGTAGATTGGAGTCATGCAGGTTCGATTTTATGGGAACCGCTACGATGGCAGGGTATGCGGTTTTCTGAGCGGACGGCGTGGGAGTTGGGGGAGAATGGGTTTGCGGAGAAGCTGCGGCGGGCGCGGGCTTCGGGGGTTGAGTTGTTTGATCTGACGGTGTCGAACCCTACGGCTTGCGGGTTTGTGTATGACGCGGTTGCGTTGCTGGCGCCGCTGGCTGAGGTGGGGGCGTTGTTGTATGAGCCGGAGCCGCTGGGGATGTTGTCGGCTAGGGAGGCTGTGGCGGGGTATTACGGCGGGGCGGTTGAGGCTGGGCGGATTTGCCTGACGACGAGTACGAGTGAGGCTTACAGCTATCTGTTTCGTCTGCTTTGTGATCCGGGGGATGAGGTGCTGGTGGCTTCGCCCAGCTATCCGCTGTTTGATTTCATTGCGCGCTTGGATGATGTGAAGTTGGTGGAGTATCCGCTGCTTTATCACGATGGCTGGCAGATTGATTTGGAGGCGCTGGCGCGGTCTGTGACGGAGCGGACGCGGGCGGTGATCGTGGTGCATCCGAATAATCCGACGGGGCATTTTTGTTCTGGGGTGGAGAGGGCGGCTTTGCAGTCTCTGTGTGCCGAGCGGGGTTTGGCGCTGATCGTGGATGAAGTGTTTCTGGACTATCCGCTGCCGGGGGTGGTGGCGGAGAGCTTTGCAGTGGGTTCAAGTCCGGCGCTGACGTTTGTGCTGAGTGGGTTGAGCAAGGTTTGCGCGCTGCCGCAGATGAAGTGTTCGTGGATTGTGGCTTGCGGACCTGCGCACGAGGTTGAGGGGGCGATGGCGCGGCTGGAGATTGTGGCGGATACTTTTTTGTCGATGAATGCGCCGGTGCAGCATGCTTTGCCGGTTTGGCTTGCGGGAAGGGAGGATTTGCAGGGGCAGATTCTTTCTCGGATGGTTGAGAATCTGGCGGTGTTGGATGCGGTGATGGCGGGTTCGGGAATTCAGCGATTGGAGATGGATGCGGGGTGGACGGCGGTGTTGCGGGTTCCGCGGACGGTTGCGGGTGTGGAGTTTTGTGAGGCCGCGCTGGAGCGGGGTGTGGTGGTGCAGCCGGGGGAGTTTTATGGGTTGCCGGCGGGGCGGGCGGTGGTGAGTTTGTTGACGATGCCGGAGATATGGCGCTCGGGGTTGTTGCGGTTGCCTGGGTGAAGCAACGACGAACGGAGAGAAAAGAGGCGAATGGTGCGGAGGGTTGCGTAGCTTGCGATTGTGCGAGTCGGTTTGGGAAGAGTTTCGAGTTAAGAGTTTTGAGTTGCGAGTTCTGGCAGGCCAATGGTCGATCAGGTGAGGAAGGGATTGGTGAGTTTTTCTTCGCCGATGGTTGTGTCTTCGCCGTGGCCGGGGACGACGATGGTGTCGGCGGGAAGGGGAAGTAGGCGTTCACGGATGCTGGCGATGAGTTTGCCGTGATTGCCGAAGGGGAAGTCGGTGCGGCCGATCGAGCCGGCGAAGAGCGTGTCGCCTGCGAGCAGAAGATTGGCGGCGGGGATGTGGAGGCTTAGGCTGCCCTCGGTATGGCCGGGCGTGAATAGGACCGTCGCGTCGATGGCCCCGGCGCTGAGGATTTCGTTGTCGGCGGGAGAGTGGTCGGGTGGGCGGACGTCGGCGGGCGTGGCGGGAAGGCCGATCCAGGTGGGCTGCTGCTCCATGATGGCGACCAGGGGAAGGTCGGCGTGGTTATAGACGATGGGCGCGCCGGTGAGCTGCTTGAGTTGCTGGGCGGCGGCGATGTGGTCGAAGTGGCCGTGGGTGATGACGATCTGGCGGACGGTGAGTTGATGGCGGGCGAGCCGGGCGAGGATTTTTGGGATGTCGTCGCCCGGGTCAACGACGATGGCGTCGCCTGTGGGTTGGTCGCCGAGGATTGTGCAGTTGCATTGGAGGAGGCCTACGGGGAAGGTTTCGCGGATCATGGGGGTCTCCGTTAAAGTAAAAGCGCAGGCCTGGGCCCGCGCTTGTGAGGGTCTTTGAAACTCTACTTTTTAGCGGGGGTGCTTTCGCTTGAAGGGGTTCCGGAGAGGACGGAGTGGCTGGTATTGGCGCGGGAGAGGGCGACCGTCAGGCCGATGGAAGTGAGCATGAAGATGATGGCGGACCAAGTGGTGAGGCGGGTGAGGACGTTGGCGGCACCGCGGGGACCGAAAGCTGTCTGCGAACCCTGGCCGCCGAAGGCTCCGGCGAGATCGGCTGATTTGCCCTGTT
>CAZZYB010000526.1:0-2892 GCA_964658125.1 uncultured Acetobacteraceae bacterium
CAGATAAATCCCATAGGAATAACGCGCAACATACCAGCAAAGCTTCGTAAATACGTTTGCGCCCATCTGCCGAAAGAAGGGCAGCATCAATCCCAGTGCAAGGCAAGGCCACCACGCCCGTTGCCAGCTCTCCGCATGTCCACCAACCCACACAACCACAGCCAGCGCAATCACAAAGCTCCACCCCGGCAGCACCGCTTTCCACCGCGCGAAGCCCACGAAGGCCATCACCCCCGGCAAAAAGTAAGGAATACTCACAGCAAGATTAATCTCGTTCTGCAGAAACGCCTGGTGTGAAAACAGCGCAGCCAGCACCCACATCAGCAGCAGCGGCCAAAGCACCAGGTTCTTGCGCAGGAAGAAGAACAGCACCGGCAGCAGAACATACATCTGGATCTCAATCGGCAGGCTCCACATCGGATACACCACGAAGTTGCCGCTAAAGAAGTTCTGCACCAGCAGCAGATGCGTGACAAACTGCTTCGCAGTCGGGGCCTGATACACAAACATCGGCGCGTCTGCGTGGAACGTGCTGACCCGCGCATGAGTCGCCACAGCGACCAGCAGGATCACAATCGCCAGCGGGTAAATACGCGCCACTCTGCGCACATAGAAGTCCAGCGTATTCGGCCGCCGCTCCAGCGACCACATCAGCACCAACGCCGTATGCACAAAGAAAAGCCCCACGCCGAAGCCGCCAAAGCCCATCCCATAGGGCACCACGTTCAGCGCCAGGAGGATGTGGTGAATCAGCACACACATCACCGCCGTCCCACGCAAAAAGTCCAGGTTGCGAAGATCTTTCCCGGAGCCCGTAGACGTGTGCCCAGAGGCCGCAGCATCCGCCGTCACCGCGAGTCCAGCATCGATTCCGGTGTCCAAAGCATGCTCCTCACGAAGGGATGAGCATGATTATAGAGGCGCTCATCCCGGCCATACAGCGAACGGCAGCGTACCCGCGTTGTCTTCAGCCAGCGTAGCCGTCTCATCCGGATTCGCCGGGTTGTACCGCACAGTCACAGGCATACCCTCGACCAGCTTCTCCATCGCCCGCCGTGCTTCCGAGTCCGAACAAGCGACGCTGCGCACATGCCCCCCGAAGAACCCGCTCTCGATCGTGAAGTAGAACGGCACCTCCACCTGAGCCGTCTGCGCGAGCGTCCCCTCCGCAAGTTCATCCTTATCGACCAGCGTCGGCTTCAACAACTTGGCTTCGGCCGTAGGCCAGCTGTTCGCGGCTTGCAGCAAGCGGTCGCGTTCCCGCTGCCTGCGCCTCCGTATGAACCAGTCGAAAAGAGAAAAGCTAGCCATCGCGGAAATTCTAGCCCAAACGGGCCGCCCCCCTCTACCCCGGCCGAGACATTACGGCCCCGCATCCGCGCCCTTCGCGATAACATCTAATAAGGCGATGCCATACCTCAGCGCAAACTCGGTGACTCTCTCCCGCACGGCTCCCCGCCGCGACTTTGCCTAGCTGCGCCCCACGCGCTCCCCTTCACTCTTCACTCTATCCTCTACACTCTGCGATTCCGCAGGAGGAGCACCACAATGTTTGACCGTCTCGAACAACTCGAACAACGCTACGAAGAGCTCTCCCGCCAGCTCTCCGACCCCGCCATCGTCAACGACCAGGAGAACTACCGCAAAGTCTCCAAGCAGCATCGCGACCTCGAAGAAACAGTCGAAAAGTTTCGGCTCTACCGCACGCTGAAGCAGGGCATCGCGGACGCCAGGACGATGCTGCTCGAATCCGACCCCGAAATCCGCGCCATGGCCGAAGAGGAAATCGCCCAGCTTGAGCCGCGGCTGACGGCGGTCGAAGAGGAAATCAAAATTCTTCTCCTGCCCAAAGACCCCAACGACGACAAGAACATCATCATCGAGCTCCGCGCCGGCACTGGCGGTGACGAAGCCTCGCTCTTCGTCGCCGAAATGTTCCGCCTCTACCTGCGCTTCGCCGAGCAGCACAAGTGGAAGGTGGAAGTGCTCTCCCAGACCGACTCCGACGTAGGCGGCCTCAAAGACATCACCGCCATCTTCGAAGGCAATAAAGTCTACTCGCAGATGAAGTACGAGTCCGGCGTGCACCGCGTACAGCGCGTCCCCGCCACCGAAACCCAGGGCCGCGTGCACACTTCAGCCATCACGGTCGCGGTGCTACCCGAAGCCGAAGAAGTCGACATCAAGATCGAAAACAAAGACCTCCGCGTCGATACCTTCTGCTCCTCGGGCCCCGGCGGACAGTCCGTAAACACGACCTACTCGGCCATCCGCATCACGCATCTTCCGACCAACACAGTCGTCAGTTGCCAGGACGAGAAGTCGCAGATCAAGAACCGCGAAAAAGCCATGCGCGTACTGCGCTCACGCCTCTACGAAGTCGAAGCCGAGCGTGTTCACCAACTCCAGGCCAAGGAGCGCAAGCAGCAGATCGGCACCGGCGACCGCTCCGAGAAGATCCGCACCTACAACTTCCCCCAGAACCGCCTCACCGACCACCGCATCGGCCTCACCAACCACAACCTCGCCATGGTGATGGAAGGCCTGCTCCAGCCCACGGTCGATGCGTTGAACGCCTTCTACACGGCTGAAAAGATGAAGGGTGAGCCAACCGCGGCGTAATCTGTCGTCATGACAACAAGTTCATGAATGAAAAGCACTTCGCATGCAACCAATTGCTGCGAAGTGCCGTTTTTCTTTGCGGTTCAAAGGACAACAGGCAGTCCTCACGACCCGTCCTACTACTGGGCGTATTCGTCCCGTGAGGTAGTGATGAAGAAAGCTTTCAGTTTTGTACTTCCTGCTTTGACTTTGGCCCTTTTAGCAGCCCCGGCTGTCGCGCAGCAATACGGCGGGCCGCCCCCGCAGCAGCAGTGGGCCTGGCAGCAGCCG
>CAZZYB010000527.1:0-2884 GCA_964658125.1 uncultured Acetobacteraceae bacterium
AGTTTGGTCTCGCCGAGGATATGGACGACGTTGTCGCGGGTGAAGCCGCGGAGCATGGCGCCGGATTTCTGAGGGGCGGGGGTGGACTTGGTGGCGCGCTGGGGCTCGGGGGCGGAGGGGGCGGCGCGCTTGGTGCCGCGGTCCATGGCTTCGTTGGCGAGGCGGTCGGCGTCCTTGTTTTTGTGGCGGAGAGCGTGGGAGATTTCGAAGCCGTCGAGTTTGGAGATGCGGCGGCGGGCTTCTTCCCAAAGGGGCTTCAGGTCCGGGCTGTTGACTTTGTACTTGCCCTGGATCTGCTTGACCATGAGTTCGGAGTCGGAGACTACGCGGAGACGCTTGTGATCATGGTCGAGCGCCCACTGGAGGCAGCCGAGGAGGCCGGAGTATTCGGCGAAGTTGTTGGTTCTAAAGCCGAGGAATTCGGAGAGTTCGGCGAGGGTGTCGCCGGCGTCGTCTTTGAGGACGGCACCGTAGCCGGCGGGGCCGGGGTTGCCGCGGGCTCCGCCATCGCAGTGGGCGTTGATCCAGGAGGAAGGGGGGTCAGGGAAGAGGGAAGGCATCAGGGGCAGTTTACCGTGGCGGAAGAACAAGCAACGGCGTTGACGCGAAGTTCGCTAAGTCAGCAAAGTTTCGCGAAGGTTTGTGCGGCGACTAGACGTGCGGTCGGAGGATTTCTACTTTGCCGTCGGGGGTTTTGCGGAAGGAGTGGAGTTCGCGGGCGGTCTGGTCGTAGTGGCGGATGATGACGGCGTTCTTGGTCATTTCCATGTTGGTAAAACCGAGGACTTTGCCGCCGTAGGGGCCGCGTTTTTCGGGGGGAGTGGTCCAGTCGACCAGCTCGGCACCGCCGCCGCCCGAGATGACGAAGCTGGTGGGGTGGCCGCCGAACTCGATGTGCTGGAGGTCGTGGTCGTGGCCCGTGATGTAGAAGTCCACCTTGTATTGGCGGAGGAGCGGGTCCCAGTCGCGGATGAGGATGGGGTTATCGCGGTGGATGCCGTTGGTGTAGAGCGGGTGGTGACCGACCAACGCCACGAAGGGGGTGGTGCGGGGCTTGGCGAGCTCGGCGCGGAGCCAGGCGTCCTGCTGGTCGCGGTGGGCTTTGGTCATGGTGATGCCCGTGCCGAAGAAGTCGCCCTTGGTGCCAGGAAGGTTCGTATCGAGGCAGATAAAGGTGACTATGGGGTCTTTTTCGGGGTATTTGAAGGTGTACCACTCGGCGGGCATGGTCCAGCGGGTCCCTGGAGCGTGCGCTGCGTAGGCGAGTTGGGTATCGACTTTGAAGGCTACTTTGAATTCGTAATCGTGGTTGCCGAGGACGGCGTAGGCCTTGCCGGGAAAGTGCGAGGTGGGGTACATCTGCTCGAACTGGGTCTGCCAGCGTGGGGAGTCGACCCCGCCGACGAGGGTACCGTACCAGTTGTCGCCGAGCATGAAGAGGGCGCCGGGCTTGATCTTGCGGTTGTCGACGAAGCTCTTCATGCCGGAGGCTACGGCGATCTGCTGGCCGAGATACTTGTCGGTGCCCCAGTCACCGACCATGAGGATGTGCTGGTTGGCGGGGTCGGGTGAGGGGGAGTCGGTGACGCCCTGCTGGGCGAAGAGTTCATGCGGCGCGAGGGCGGCTACGGCGGAGAAGCCGACGGTCTGGCGGAGGAAGGCGCGGCGATTGATGAGGGTCTTGGGGGTGTCGGGCAAGGGGCTCCTGGTGCAGCCAGCGAAATGTTCTTCTTGCATAGACGCAAAAAAGCGGTTTGGCGGATTTCCGGACCGAGGAAGATCTTCGGCAGTGAGTGGGTGCGGCGGGCCAGGGCTAAAGAGGGTGCTGAAAAAAGGCGGTTGTTGGCCTGTACCTTTACCTCAGCGGCTAAAGCCGGCTTGATTCTGCGGCATTTACGCGGTGGCTGAAGCCACCGCCTTAACGAAACGACAACGAATCGGCGGCGGCTTCAGCAACCTCTAAAGCGCATCGCTCGGCGGGCGCGATACCGCGGGCTAAAGCTCGCTGCTACTGCTTGCGGGGTTGCTCACTTTTCCGCAGAGCACCCGTCTGAGTAGGTGTAGTAGGCATTTAGCTGACTCCGGAGTCAGAAAAGTATGAGCGTTGAAGCAGTTTTTGCCAGTGGCGAGATCGGTCGCCGCCGTCCCAGTCCTTTCGCTCTCGGCTTGCAGGAAGCCGTGGGTGCAGCGTTAAGTCCCGCCGCAGCGGTAGAATCTTCGACAGTGATGCCGAGGGCTGCTACCCATTCCGTTGCGCGCGGCAAGATGACTGCCGAACAGCTCGAAGCCCGCCTGTTGCAGCGGACTGAGGATGATGAGCTGATCCGTGCGGCGCAGGCGGGAGACCGCGGCGCGTTCGACTCGCTGGTGCGGCGATATGACCGGTCGGTGCTGCGCCTGGCGCTGCACATGCTGGGGCACGAGCAGGATGCGCAGGATGTTCACCAGGAAGCGTTTATCAAGGCCTACCGGCATCTGGCGAACTTCCGGTTCGAGTGCTCGTTTTATACGTGGCTGTATCGGATTGTGACGAACCTGTGTCTTGACCAGCTTCGCCGCCGCAAGAGCCGCCGCGAAGATCCTTCCACCGCTCTGGATTCGTCGGGCGATGAGATGGACCTGCTGGCGAATATTTCGGATGACCGCGCGATGGCGAACCCAGCGCGAGAGCTCGAGCGCAAGGTGATGAGCGAGGCGATCAACGATGCGTTGACGCACCTTACGCCACGCGAGCGCATGGTTTTTGAGTTGAAGCACTACCAGGGTCTGAAGCTGAGAACAATCGGCGAAATGCTCTCGACGACGGAAGAGACGGCGAAGAATACGCTGTTTCGGGCGACACGGAAGTTACGGGCTAGTTTGGCGGAAGTCAGGTAAGGCGGTT
>CAZZYB010000528.1:0-2876 GCA_964658125.1 uncultured Acetobacteraceae bacterium
CGAAGGATCGCCCGTCAGAGTCGTCTTCGCGTCCGCCAGCGCTGTCTCCACGTCGGTCTTATCCGCCGCGTCAACCTTCTCGCCGCCGTCCTTCAGCATCTTCTCGACGTTGTACACCATCGAGTCCAGCTGATTGCGCGCTTCGATCTTCTCCTTCTGCTCCTTGTCCTCGGCCGCATGAGCTTCCGCGTCCTTGGCCATGCGCTCGACTTCTTCCTTGCTGAGACCAGAGGATGACGTGATCGTAATCTTCTGATCCTTCCCGGTAGCCTTATCGTGCGCGGTGACATTCAAGATGCCGTTCGCGTCGATGTCGAAGGTAACCTCGATCTGCGGCACGCCACGCGGCGCGCTCGGAATCCCGCCGAGCTTGAACTTGCCCAGCGTGCGGTTCTGAGCCGCCATCGGACGCTCGCCCTGCAGCACATGGACCTCAACCTCGGTCTGGTTATCGGCCGCCGTAGAGAACGTCTCCGTCTTCTTCGTCGGAATGGTCGTGTTGCGCGCGATCATGCCCGTAGCCACGCCGCCCATTGTTTCGATCGACAGCGTCAGCGGAGTCACATCGAGCAGCAACAAGTCCTTGACCTCGCCGCCAAGCACACCAGCCTGAACCGCCGCGCCGATAGCCACAACCTCATCCGGGTTCACACCCTTATGCGGCTCCTTGCCGAACAGCTCCTTCACCAGTTGCTGAATCTTCGGCATACGAGTCTGACCACCAACAAGAACCACCTCGTTGATCTTCGAAGCATCGATGCCCGCATCCTTCAACGCCTGCTTGCAAGGCCCAACCGACTTCTGCAGCAGATCGTCGACAAGGCTCTCGAGCTTCGCACGAGACAGTGTGCGCACCAGGTGCTTCGGCCCGCTCGCGTCCGCCGTAATAAACGGCAGGTTGATCTCCGACTCCTGCGCCGTCGACAGCTCAATTTTGGCTTTCTCAGCTGCATCCTTCAGACGCTGCAGCGCCATCTCGTTGCCCTTCGAGCGCAGATCCAGACCCGACTCCGACTTGAACTCGGTGATAAGCCAATCCACAATCCGCTCGTCGAGATTGTCGCCACCCAGGTGCGTGTCGCCATTGGTCGACTTGACCTCGATCACGCCATCGCCAACCTCGAGGATCGATACGTCAAACGTTCCGCCGCCGAAGTCATACACGGCAATCGTCTCGTCCTTCTTCTTGTCTAACCCGTAAGCCAATGCGGCCGCCGTAGGCTCGTTCACAATGCGCTTCACATCAAGCCCGGCAATCTTGCCGGCGTCTTTAGTCGCCTGCCGCTGAGCATCATTGAAGTAAGCCGGAACGGTAATAACCGCCTCGGTCACCGACTGGCCAAGATAGTCCTCGGCCGCCTTCTTCAGCTTCTGCAGGATCATCGCAGAGACCTCAGGGGCCGTAAACTCCTTGCCCTGCGCGAGCACCGCCACGTTGTCGCCCTTGGCCACAACCTTGTACGGCACCATCTTCATCTCATCGCCAACCTCGTTGAGCCGGCGGCCCATAAAGCGCTTGATCGAATAAACCGTATTTTCCGGATTCGTGATCGCCTGCCGCTTCGCAACCTGTCCCACCAGCCGCTCGCCGCTCTTCGTAAACGCCACAATCGACGGCGTAGTGCGCCCACCCTCTTCGTTCGCAATCACCTTCGGCTCGCCGCCTTCCATCACTGCGACGCAGCTATTGGTGGTTCCCAGATCAATTCCGATAATCTTGCCCATTTGTTTCCCCTGTCCTAAGGCCGTAGCCTGAATAACTCTTGTGCGACCTCACTAGTGTCACATGTGAGTGACTTGCTGTCAATCTATCTGATGCAATATGTCGCTCTGACGGCTCCTAGAGTTCATCGTATCGCGCGCAGAGTGTGTCTCATGAGTTCATGGGCGGTGATATCATTGCTTTTGTACGGCTTTGTGCCGTACGTCGAGGACACCCGAATGCCCGTCGCATCGCGCACAGAGCGAACCGAAGCCCGGCTTCTCCCTGAACAGAAGAAGCGTATCGAGCAGGCTGCCATCATCAAGGGAATGTCGATTTCCGACTTCATTGTTCAAAATGCCGATGAGGCTGCCATCCGCACCATTCGGGACCAGCAAACCTGGACACTCGAAACCCAGGATCGGGACAGGTTCGTAGAAGTTCTCCTCGATCCGCCCGCGCCCAGCACCCGCCTCAAAGAATCCTTGCAGCGCTACCGTGAACGTATAGCCGCGCAATGACGTCGAAAACCGAGAACCCTCGATACAGCTTCGAGCCACTCAATTCCCAGCACAACCGGTCGCATTTCTCCTGTGGAGTTCCGGCCCTCGACACCTATCTCCAGCGCCAAGCTCGACAGGACGCCGAAAGAAAGCTCGCGGCGAACTTTGTTCTTGCCTCGGACGGTACGACGATCGCCGGTTTCTACACTCTGTCCGCGCATTCGATTCTTGCCGCCGACTTGCCGGAAGCCCTTGCAAGAAAGCTCCCCCGCTTCCCGGTGCCTGTGACCCTGCTCGGACGGATGGCGGTCGCTCAAGAACTCCGCGGCCAGCGTCTCGGAGAGTTCCTTCTGCTTCATGCGCTTGAGCGTTCATGGCTTGGTTCAAAGCAGGTCGCCTCCTGGGCAGTCGTCGTCGACGCGAAAATCGGTGCCCGAGATTTCTATCTCAAACACGACTTCATCCCACTCCCATCTCAGCCCGACCGCCTTTTCCTGCCCATGCACGCCATCGAAGAACTATTCAGCGCCTGACTCACCAAGTAACGCCGCGTCTCCCGTTGGCTTCCGCGACAGAAAATAAACCAGCAACACCGTCGCTCCCAGCCCACCCACCACCGCCTCGACCGCACCCACCCCACGAGCCCCCCACTTGTCCCCACCCCAGCCATC
>CAZZYB010000529.1:0-2869 GCA_964658125.1 uncultured Acetobacteraceae bacterium
CCCTCACCTACACCCCCGGCCCCGACACCGACCTCATCGTCACCCACTTCTTTCTCGACTGCTTCACCCAGCCCGAAATCAACGCCCTCGCCCACCGCCTGGCCGCGTCCACCCGCCCCGGAACCCTCTGGCTACTCTCCGACTTCCGCATCCCCAACAACCCTCTCCGCCCCGTCGCCCGCGCCTACATCAGCAGCCTCTACTTCGCCTTCCGCCTCCTCACCAACCTCCGCGTGACGCACCTCCCCGACCCCGGCGCCGCCCTCACCGCCGCGGGCTTCAAACGCATAGCCCACCACCAAACCCTCGGCGGCATCCTCTACACCGAACTCTGGCAGCTCTCCTCTAACCCCTCTTCAAATTTGTCATCCTGAGCGAAGCCGAAGGACCTGCTTATTGTCCGCACCACCGTGACCGTCCGACCCGTTCAACCTCATAGGCCGTGGCCCAACACGCTACAATCGCCATAGCACGAAGCATCCAACCACCATGAGCGACAAAGACCGTCCCACCCCGCACAACCCGGAAGACCCGCAGCCCGACCCCGAACCCGCCGCGCCCTCACTCCCCGAGCCCGATCCCGGCGTCTACCACCACGACCCCGCACCACGGAGCAGCGAAGCCCCCCAATGAACCTCTTCATCCTCCGTCACGCCAGCGCCGGAACCCGCCGCGTCAACCCGCTGGTCGACATCAAACGGCCCTTGGACAAGGACGGCAAGCGCCACTGCCTGCAACTCGGCATGATCCTCAATACAATGAAGCTCAACTTCGACCTCATCGTCTCCAGCCCGCTCAAACGCAGCCTCCAGACCGCGCAGCTCGTCGGCACCGAGATGGGTTACGAGTCCAAAATCCTCATCTCCAACGCCCTCGCTCCCGCCGCCACGCTGGCCCAGTTTCAGCGCATGCTGCGCGAGTGCCAGCAGTACGAAAACCTCTTGGTCGTCGGCCACAACCCCAACATCACCACGTTCCTCGGAGCCCTCATCGGCGCCCCCGCCAACGCCGTCGGCGAGCCTGACCGCGCCCGCGTCCGTATGCGCAAAGGCTCGCTAGCCCGCCTTACGCTGCAACGCGGCCCCGCGACTTTGCAGTGGCTGCTTGAACCGCGCATCGTCCGCGGTCTCTACACCACCTCAATCAAGAGCTCGCGCCGGAAGACCTCGCGGAAGTAAGCCGCTTCCTTCTTCAGCGACCACGCCTCCAGCTCCGCACCGCCCCGTACCGGCGACAGCTGCATCACCACGCGCTTCGGATAGATCTTCGTCCGCAGCCGCACAGGCGCGGTCGCCTGGTCCTGATTGAGCGCCTCGGTCAACCGCAGCAGCACAATCGCGCGCATCACGTGCGTATGTTCTTCCACCGGCACAGCCCGCATGACGCGATCCATCGGCTCGGGACGGGACTTGCCCAGGTAACGCGCAATCGCCGCCACGATCGCCCGCTGCTCCGGCGAGAAGCCGAAAATCTCCGAGTTCGCAATGATGTAATGCGTGTGCCGATGATGTCCCTGGTGGTTCATAAATTTGCCCACCTCCTGCATCATCGCGGCGGCCTCAAGCCACGGTTCATACTCCGCAGGAAGCTGATGCACCGGTTGCAACTGCTTGAACAGCAGCGCCGTATGTTCACGCTCCGGCTCCATCTTCTTCGGATCAACCCCGTACCGCCGGCACACCGCCAGCACACCCTCCCAGCGCTCCGCCTCCATCGTGCGATGCACCGAAGCCCGAATGTCGGCATTGCCCAGCATCTCTGCCAGCATCCCGTCCCGCAACCCCAGCGGCGAGTAGCGAAAACCCTTCAGCCCCATCCGCTCCAGCAGCGCCGCATACACCTGCGCGCCGCCGGTAATGATCTCCGACCGCCGCGGCCCGATCCCCGGCACCGCCGCCCGTTGCGCGTTATTCATCTTCAGCAGCTTGTCCGCAATCTTCCGCACCGACCACGTATCTGCCGTCAACACCCGCCCGCTTCGCCCGGGAATTCCCTTCGCCTTCGAGATGTGGACAGCCTTCAACACCCGCTTCGGTGTGCCCGAGATCAGCAGCGCCTCACTCGCCTCCGCCAGCGCCGCCGCGGTCCCCGAAGTCGCAATCACCAGCCCCACCTTCGGCACGCCAAGCTTCCGATCGGCCTTGCGCAACTCGCGCTCGATATACTTCCGCAGCCGCGCCACATCCTCCTTGCCCGGAGGGTCCACCCGCAAAAACTCCTGCTGCAAACGGACGGCGCCGAGCGGCAGGCTGACCATTTCGCGAATCCTTCCACCCTCTGAAACCGTAACCTCGCAACTGCCGCCGCCGAGGTCGATGAGCAAACACTTCCCCCGCGCACCCGGCTCATAGGTCGCGATCCCGAGGTGAATCAACCGCCCCTCTTCCAGCCCCGAAATCACCTCGACATTCCACCCTGTAGTCGACTTCACCCACGCCCGAAACGCTTCAGCATTGCGCGCATCGCGCATCGCGCTGGTCGCCACCACGCGCACCTGATCGACCACATGCGCCTGCACCGCCTTATGAAATCGCTTCAGCGCCTGCACCGTCGCGGCCATCGCATCCGGCGAAATCACGCCGGTTTCAAACACACTCTCGCCCAGCCGAGTCACTTCGCGATCTTCAAACAGCGTCTTCAACTTGTGCGCCTGCACCGTCGCAATCGCCAGCCGGCAGGAGTTCGATCCGATATCGATCGCCGCAAATGTAGGCATTCTTCCTGAGTCTCCTTCAACGTTCCCAACGTCCCACACACCGACGATACAACGTACCGCCAACACTCCGGGTGCCCCATTCATGGCTCGGCACTTTGCGCGATGCGTGGATCGCCACAGACTTTCGTATACCCTTGGAACGAACCAACCGCA
>CAZZYB010000530.1:0-2865 GCA_964658125.1 uncultured Acetobacteraceae bacterium
AACTGCTTATTTTAGCAGGTTTGGTCGTGTTTCATCGCAGGTCTGGCATGTGTTTAGGGTGTCTTGGACGTTGGCGCAGGTTCTTGAGCGGGCGAAGGGCAGAGTGGTAGATGCGAGCGACACGTACAGTTCGATCTGTCACTGAGAAGATGATGCGGTGAGACTGGTAAATGAGATGGTGCAAAGGGATTTTGAAGTGTTGCTGCTCGGGAATGTGAGGGCACCGGGAAGGTAATGTCTGAAGAGAGTCAAGTGCATTGATGAGGCCATCCCACCATGCCGATGCTGGGATTCCGTCGTGACTTTGCGAACGAATGAAGGCTCTGTACTCTTCTGCCTCGCGAGATGCAGTGACCGCTACTTCAACCTTGTAGCGCAATTTTCTCGCCTATTTTCTTCATATCATCGAGGGTATAAACGCGGCCCTGCCTGATGTCCTCCAGACCCTCGTTGACGGCGGCGATGAACTCGAGTTCGTATTCCATGTTGTCTACCCGGTTCAGGAGTTCCTGATAACTTGCGGCGTCCTGCACTACAACGGCTGCGCTTCCATTGACTGTCAGCACCATGGGGGCCTTAGTTTTGCGGAGGCGGGCTACGTGGGTGCGGGCGTTGCGCTGGAAGTCGGTTACGGAGCGGATGTCTTTGATGTCGATACCGAGGAGTTTTGACATGATCAGATTATACGCATGGAATTATCTGATGGTCAGTTGATGTGCTTTGTTGCAGGTTTTAGGGTTTCGAGCGGCGGTTGTTGCTTGGGTTTGACGTGGCTGACCACCGCTACGCCATTGGTTTCGAAGTGGGTGATGCGGTGGTCGGTGGTGTGGCCGGCGAACACTGCTCTGCGGAGGAGGGAGAGGTGGCGGCGGGAGTCTTCGACGAAGAATTTGTTGACGGCGTGGTCGTAGTCGACGACCAGGGTATAGCTGGCTTCGCACTTGGGGCAGTAGATGGGGTCTTCCAGCCAGCGGTGGAAGGAGCCGGGTGGCAAGGGCGCCACCGGGTCGGTTCCGGAACGGATTGCGGCAATGATCATAGGTACAGAGTGTAGAGCGTAGAGCGAGAAGTGAAGGGCAGAAGCAGGTCTCTCCACTCAGGTCGAGATGACACTGTTGTGGGTAGGGCTACCAGATGTGGACGCGTTGGTCGGGAGCGAGGTAGAGGGACTGGCCGGGTTTTACGTCGAAGGCGGCGTACCAGGGGTCGAGGTTGCGGACGGTGTCGGCGCGGTACTCGCCGGGCGAGTGTGGGTCGGTGAGGACCTGTTGTCGGAGGGCGGCTTCGCGCGCCTTGCCCGCTTCGCTTTGCGCGAAGCCCAGAAAGAACTGCTGGTCGCCGGTCAGGCCGTCGACTACAGGGGCGGGTTTGCCGTGGAGGGAGGTTTTCCAGGCGTCGTAGGAGGCGGTGATGCCGGCGAGGTCGGCGATGTTTTCGCCGAGGGTCTGGTGGCCGTTGAGGTGGAGGTCGGGGAAGGGGGCGTAGGTGTCGTACTGCTTGGCGAGGGCTTCGATGCTGGCGTCGAAGTGGGCGCGGTCGGCGTCGGTCCACCAGTTGCGAGCTTTGCCCTGCGAGTCGAATGCGGCGCCTTCGCTGTCGAAGGTGTGTGAGATTTCGTGACCGATGATGACACCGATGGCGCCGTAGTTCATGGCGTCGGTGGCGTTGGGGTCGAAGAAGGGCGGGCCGAAGATGGCGGCGGGGAAGTTAAGGCCGTTGTCGAGGGGGAGGTTGACGGCGTTGACGGTTTGGGGCGTCATAGTCCACTCCTTGCGGTCGGTGGGTTTACCGATGCGGGAGAGGTTGTAGTGGTACTCGAACAGGCCGGCGCGGCGGAGGTTGCCGAAGAGGTCGTCGGGTTTGATCTCGAGCTCGGCGTAGGATCGCCAGTGGCCGGAGTAGCCGATGCCGACCTGCAGTGTGCCGAGCTTGCGCAGGGCTTCTGCCTTGGTGCCGGGCGTCATCCAGGTGAGGTGTTCGAGGCGGGTGCGGAAGGCGGCGAGGAGGTTCGCGACCATCTCTTCAACTTTCGCTTTGTCGGCGGCGGGAAAGTAGCGCTGCGCGTAGACCTGGCCCACAGCATCGCCGAGTACGCGGTTGACCAGCTGGACGGCGCGCTGGTCGCGAGGACGCTGCTGCTGTGCGCCGCTCAGGATCTTGCCCGAGAAGTTGAAGCTCTCGTCAGAGAAGGCGCGGGGGAGTGAGTCGGCGTACTTCTCGATCATGTGGAAGGCAAGAAAGTCCTTCCATGTGTCGATGGGCGTGGAGGCGACCAGGGCGGACTCGCCTACGATTGCGGTGGGCTGCCAGACGATGAAAACCGGCTGTTTGGCGAGGCCGGCGGCCTTGAAGTATTCGGTCCAATCGAGGCCGGGAGCCTTCTTCTCAAAGTCGGACGGTGTCCAGGGATTGTTGACCTTCTTCATGTTCTCGTTGTCGGCGAGGGTCATGTGCTGCTCGGCGAGGGAGTGCTCGAGGACGAGGATACGGGCGGCACGGCTGTCCGTGTCGTCGTAGCCCGCGAGCTTGAGCATGGCGGAGATGTGCGCGAGGTATTTCTCGCGGATCGCCTTCATTCGGTCGGAGTCAGTGAGGTAGTAGTCGCGGCTGGGAAGTTGCAGGCCGCCCTGCATGAAGTAGGGGGCGTAGTGGTCGGGGTCGTCAAAGCCGGGTGCAACCCAGATACCGAAAAGGTTGGCGGTGTGGAAGTTGGTGTTATTGAGGGCGTCTACGTCGGCGCGCAGCGTCTCGCCGAGGCAGCCAGCGAGCTCGTGCCGATCCTTGATAGCGGCGATGCTGTCGAGGTGCGGCTTGAGTCCCTTGAGACCGGCGGCTTCGATCGCGTCCACGTTCATGTACGAGGCA
>CAZZYB010000531.1:0-2861 GCA_964658125.1 uncultured Acetobacteraceae bacterium
CTAACGCACAGGAGTTCTGATCCAAAGCATGAGCAAGAGGACCGCGACGAAGAAAGCGCCCATCACGAGCCACCAGACTTGCCACTTCCGCGCGTAGTCCGATTTGAACTTCGTCATTGTTGGATCCGAAGCGTGATACTTCACGATGAGTGGTTCGCCCACGTCCATTGGCTTGAACGTGTAAAGCTCACCTTCGTAGTGTTGTCCCTGGACCTCATACGAGAACGTGATGATGAGCTGTCGCCTCCCTCTTGGGAAGATCGACTCGACCTTCACCACTCTTCCAGAGGTTTGTTCCCAAACGGTCTTTGGCATAAGAACATTATGCTTCGCCCCCGACAGCTTCTGCCGGATGCGGATTAGTAACGATAAGTCGGCTAATGAGATGGTCCGCCGCTGTAACCCTCCGCTGAGGTGGAGGATAGAAGCAGTGGTTTCTAAGGAGGATCATCGACATGCAGATTCGTTCGGTAGGCATCGACCTTGGCAAGACGACGTTTCACCTCGTGGCTTTAGGAGCATCGGGCAAGGTCCTGGTGAAGAAGAAGTTCTCACAGAAGCAGCTACTGGCGTTCACGGCGAACATGCAGATGTCGTTGATTGGTCTTGAAGCGTGCTCCGGAGCGCACTTTCTCGGTCGAGCTTTGAAGCAGCAAGGCCATGACGTGCGTTTGATCGCGGCACAGTTCGTAAAGCCCTTCGTGAAGTCGAACAAGAACGACTTCGTCGACGCGTAAGCCATCGCCGAAGCTGTCAAGCGCAAGAACATGCGCTTCGTCCCGATCAAAACGGACGAGCAACTCGACCTTCAGGCGATGCATCGAGTCCGTGACCGGCTTGTCTGCCGGCGCACGGCAGTCATCAACCAGATACGGGCCTTCCTGATGGAACGCGGCATGGTGTTTGCGCAGAAGCCAGCCAAGCTGAAGGCCGCCATGGCAGATGTTCTCGAGAACGCAGACAACGCACTGACGCCGATGATGCGCAACATGATCGGCATGCTGTGGGAGGAGTGGAAGACAGTCCAAGGGCAGATCGACGAACTGACTGATGGGCTCGAACAGATCGCCGATGGCGACGCAGCTTGCCGCCGTATTCGACAGATTCCAGGCATCGGACCTATCGTTGCGACGGCTATCGTTGCCGCCATCGGCAACGGCGCTGCCTTCCGCAAGGGGCGAGAGTTCGCAGCCTGGCTGGGCCTTGTTCCGCGTCAGTATTCGACCGGCGGCAAGGCGAAGCTGCTGGGCATCAGTAAGCGCGGCAACATCTACCTACGCAAGATCCTGATCCATGGCGCCCGCGCCGCCGCCATGCGCATAAAACGGGATCGTTTCGCGATCGGAGGATGGATGAACGCGCTTGAAGCGCGAGCGCCGCGCAACGTACTGGTCGTGGCCATGGCTAATAAGCTCGCACGCATCGCATGGGCCGTCCTCTCAACCGGAGAGGACTATCGGTCTGGAGTGATCTTGGCCGCGGCATGAGATAGAGCGGAAAAGACGCCTGCGGCTTGGAAGCGCTACGCGCTCCCACTTTACCGCTCCACGACTATGACGACTTTTCCACCAAGGTCTGCACAGGAACAGTAAGGACGAAAGAACAGTCAAAACGGCGTCTCTGAAACCTGTTTCCGATAATGGTCTTCTACGACCGTTCGGCTTGTTAGGACAGAGACGCAGCGGAACTCATCCTGGCCAGGAGCACATGACTCCACCAAAGGCCGAATACATTGCCGCAGACTTGTCTTCTCAACCAAACTAGCCCTTGCAGTCACGCGGCGGACCATACATTTTCGGAAGTAATCTCTGTCCTTGAGTAGATCCTGCAAAACGGGGTTATGGGGAAACTTGGCCGATCTGGCGGCGGGCGCTCCGCTGCAGAATGTCGATCAGTTTGAGAAGGCGGCGCTGGCGAAGACGCATTTGAACTTGAATGCGGTGCCGCCGCGATGTCGGTCGAGCTACTTTCTGCATATCTGGGCGAAACCGTGGCGCCGATGTCGAAGGACCTTGGGCTGGTGGACGATACCAAATAGCAGTCAAAGCTATTTCGTTTTGAAGTCGATCTTGTACGTTGCCAGTGGATAGCCGTCCGCGGTGGCGAAGGCCGCGGGCGAGAGAACGAAGCTGTAAGTCTGATGGGGCTTCAGTTGGAGGGGTAAGAGGATGTGCAGGCCGTCGGGTGAAAAGGTGGGTGTGCCAGAGATGGGGAAATGCTCGGCGCCGTCCATGCCGCTGTCGATGGAATAGCCAGCGGACGGATCGAGTGGTTTGTCGAGGGTAACGGTGAGGCGTTTGATGGAAGCATCGACCTGCTGTTCGTGGTTGGTGAAGGGCTCGAGGGCGACGACTTTGACTGACTTTTCGGCGAAGGCGGCCTGGTCTTCGGAAGCATGGGGTGCGAGGTCTCGATAGAACGAAATAATCTGCGGCAGGAACGAGGCGAGATTGGGGTAATGGGAGCGCTGGGCCTGGTACTGGCGGAGGAGGGCTACGAGGCGGTCCATCCAGAAGAAGCCGACACGCTGTTCTTCGCGAATGCGTTTGAGGTTCTTGCGCGGATCTTCGCCATTTTGCTGGAAGTAGATAATGACAGCCGCGCGGACGAGTGACTCATCGACCATGGCTTGGGCATTGCCGTAGGCGAGGCGTTGCATCGAGTCGGCGACTGTGGCGTATACCTGTTGCGCGCCCGAGAAGTCTCTCCAATGCTCGGCCACCACCGGGTTAACGAAGGAGTGATTGAACTCGTGGATGATAGTGGCGAGATAGCCCTGGTCTGGAGGGTAGGTTGGGTCTCCGGCATTGTCGTGAGTCCAGCAACCCATGATGGAGAAGAGTTCGGTGGGTTGGTTGGGG
>CAZZYB010000532.1:0-2252 GCA_964658125.1 uncultured Acetobacteraceae bacterium
GATGCGGTGGAGAGCGTAGACGGCTGCGACGACTACGCCGGCTTCAACGGGGAGTCCGATGAAGCTGTGAGTGATTCCGCGATGGTGCTGAAAGCCGGCGATGGGGCCGAGGAAGCCCCAAAGGGTGTCGATGTCGGGGAATTCGGCGGCTACCGCCATGGTGAGGGTGGCGTAGGCTGCGCGGCGATTGAGTCCGGCGCGGGCCATGCAGGCACCCGTCAGGATGTGTGTAACGGGTTCCATGGAGGTGCCAGTTTAGCGCGAGACGGCCATGGGCTGCATGAGCCTGGGACTGGCTTCAATCTGAGGCTGGCTGGCGTGGAGCATGGCTTCGAGCTCTCCGGGAGCCATGGAGTCGGGAGTGAAGCCGCTGACCGCGACGAAGCCGGGGGCGTCGCCGAGCGCTTCGGAGATCTTGTTCCAGAAGAAGTAGGGTGACGTGGTGGGGAGAAGGACCATGCGGCGTTCGGGTTCGGGGAGAGCGAAATAGAGGCCCCAGACGACGAGTGCGGCGCAGAAACCCATGCCGCCGTAGAAGTTCACCATCGAGTAGACAGATGCGGCCGATGGGGTGGGAAGCCATGCGGACTGAACAAGCTGGGTAACGGCGACGAAGCCGAGACCGATGCTGGCGCCAAATGCACGGCTGCGTTCGGTAAGACCGAGAGGCCGGAGGGCGAAGCAAACGAAGAGGAGAAGGCACAGCGTGAGAACGCTGGCAGTCTGCTGGAGCTGCGGGAGGAGCTTGGCGAGGTAGGTCTGTCCGGTTGTATGAGGACCGATGGCTACGCCGATAGTAACGGCCAGGGCGATTGCAGCGATCCAGCGGAAGACGATGTTACCCAGTTTCTTGAGGGGTTCAAAAGGCGCCAGCGCGAGGCTATAGATGCTGTATACGACCATGACCATCAGGATTGCCTGCAGGATGAAGGCTGGCCAGAACGAAAAGAAGTAGATGTCGTAAGCGCGCATCTTGCTGAAGCCAACTTCCTGGCCAAAGAGGAGCATCGAGATATCGCGGCGGAAGAAAAGCGTTGAGAGGGTGATCGCGCCGTAGAGGGATCTAACACCGAGGAAGGCGGCGAGGAGTGGAAGCTCGCTCAGGACCTTTCTCTTCCACATGATGAGAACGACGCATGTGCAGAGGCTGAATTCGGCGATGCTTATCCACTCGACGAGTATCTTGGCAGACATGCGGAACTCCCTCGTCCAGATAGTATCCCGGGCGAGGGGTTCCGACTAGAGAATTTTTAAGTTTCTTGTAACCCGAAAGTTGCAGGGCGTTCCACCAAAGTGGTAGCTTCGACTAGTCGATGCCGCAGCCGTTGGGATCGTGCGGGGGGCACATCGGTACAGGGTAGGCTGAGGCGTTCGCGGAGACGGCGTGTCCGACGGTCTTGGAGTGAGCGGTAGCGGCAGCTCCGGTGAGGGCGAGGGCGACGACGAAGGCACGAATGACAAAAGTTTTCATGGTTAGTTCTCCTGGGGAATTTCTCAGCGTTAGGTAAAGATTTCTCTGGACTTCCAGATGTGATAAGCTTAGGGTCTATGATGGGCTAAGTCTACCCACTTCAACGACTTATCAAAATAGTTAGCGCAGTCATGTTACTAAGGTAATATGTTGATAGTCATACTTTCTCAGCCTTGGATCGAGGCTGGCAGTGGGGTATGCTCGTCTAGATGGCTCGCCATTCCACACCGAAAACTGACCGCGACCTATTGGCACGGATTGCCCGATCTGCCGGAGAGAAGGCGGGTTACAAGCAACTGGTGCGCGAGCTTGGGCTGGGTGGCGGACGCGAGCGGCGGGAGTTGCTGGAACAGCTGGCGCGGATGGTGGCGCGCGGCGAGCTGATTCAGACGAAAGAGGAGCAGTGGGCGCTCCCGAAAAAAGAATCTGAAGTTCCTGTCCCAAAGCGGGACACTTCCTCGCCGGTTCGGTTTGACGGGATGGAGGCGCAGGTTCGATCAGGGCGGGATCGGCTGATCAGCGGAAGACTGGACCTGCGTCGCGATGGGTTTGGGTTTGTGCGTCCGGATGGGGCGAAGAGCGGTGGGCGAGGCGCGGAGGATATATTCATTCCGCCGAACGAGATCCATGGAGCGATGCAGGGCGACCTGGTGCTGGTGGACGAAGCTCCGGCGGGGCGGGATGGCAGGCGGTCGGGACGTATTGCGCGGATTCTGACGCGGCGGAACCCGACCGTTGTGGGAATTTTTCATTATGCGGAGTCGCCGCGGGGACAGGCCCG
>CAZZYB010000532.1:2262-2840 GCA_964658125.1 uncultured Acetobacteraceae bacterium
CCACGGACGGTCGACCGGCACGGAAAATTTTGTCACGCCAATCGATGAGCGCGTGGCTTCGATGATCTTGATTGCTGAGGGTGCAGAGGTCGTGGCGCCGGCGCAGGAGTCTGCACATCGGACGCTGGGCGACGAGGCTCGTGCACCCATTGTGGCGTGGGAGTCGAAGGACCGGCGGCGTCCGCTGGAAGGACTCGCAGTCGATGTGGAGATTACGGACTTCCCTTCCCCGGGGCGGCCGGCGCGGGGACGAGTGATCGAGGTGCTCGGGCCTCCGGATGCGTTTGGTGTGGATGTTGAGATCGTGATCCGCAAGCACCATATCCCGCATACGTTTCCTGCGAATGTGCTGGCGGAAGCGGCGGAGAGAGCGCAGGAGACGGTTGCGTCTCTTCCTGCGGATGAAGTTTCCGGGCGAGAGGACTTTCGCGGGCTGCCTATCGTCACGATCGATGGCGAGACGGCGCGCGACTTCGATGACGCTGTGCTGGTGCGGCCGCTTGCGAATGGAAATACAGAGTTGCAGGTCCATATCGCCGACGTGAGCTGGTATGTGCGGCCAGGATCGGCGCTGGATA
>CAZZYB010000533.1:0-2836 GCA_964658125.1 uncultured Acetobacteraceae bacterium
GATTGAATCTTCGTCCGGTGCCCACTGTGGATTACGATTTTCTCCAACGTATGAGGTCAGTTGTTTGAAGCTTGAACTTCGCGAGTCGTAAAGCACAATCTTGTGTGCGTTGGCGTATGTCTCGTGTTTGCGCCAAGGATCTTCATAGCCCTTCACGTCCTCGTAGAGAATTCGTATGCCTTGGTGATCGTAGCGCGCTCCCAGCGCGGGCGTACTCAAGATCTGGATAGGCGCTTTCCCCTCATTGATCGAGACTTTATAGAGCTCCGGAAAGATGCGAGAGGGGTATTTCGCGCTCTGGCTAAGGTCTGTGCGATGTGCGCCAAACACGACAAACTTGCCGTCAGGCGTGAAGGCGGTTGGAATCTGATCCACAGAATAGGCGGTAAGTCGCTTCGCGGTTCCGCCGTCGACCGGAATGATGAATACATCATAGTGTCCGAATTTGTCTGAGGCGAATGCGATCAACTTTCCATCTGGAGACCACACCGGCGAAGTCTCATGTGAAACTCCGGCCGTCAATGCTGTGGCTTGCCCACCATCGCTTGGTACGGAGAATAGATGGCCGTGATAGATGAAGGCAATTGTCTTGGCGTCGGGTGATATCGCCGGATAACGCATCCATAGCGACGTACTGACGGCCGCATGGAGCAGAGTTGAAGCTGAAACGGATAAGCAAATGACAATCGCGTATTGCAGCGGCCTTCGCCATGGCCACCATTGCGTCGCGTATCGCAGTACGGATCGCGAAGAAGTCAATGTGAGCATGAGGGTGAGATCGAGTGTTCCCTTGTTGTTACTTCAAGGGCTTCGGGCACAGCAAGGGGACAAGAAAAACCAAGTAGGGTAAGAACTTTTAAATCAGACTTCATTTCATCTCCGCGGAACGAGGCTTGGACTGTTACCCGTGGCGATGTCCATGGGCCTTGTGCCAGTGACAACGCTATAATTGAGTTATGCTCACGACAAGTTGATTGATATCAATCTACACATGAGGAATACTCAACAATGAATATGGCGAATTTGGATCTCGATACCCTCAGGACCCTGGCTGTCGCATCGGATTTGGGTGGCTACGGCCAGGCTGCTCAGAGACTCGGCAGAACACCGTCGGCAATCAGCTTGCAGATGAAAAGACTTCAAGAGGACGTTGGTGCGAATCTCTTTCGCAAAAATGGCAGAGGGGTTGCGCTGACCGAGACCGGTGAGATCGTTCTTCGCTTCGGGCGGCGGATGCTTGCGATCAATGACGAATTGCTGGACACGATCCGTGGAGCGTCTCTCGCGGGGCATGTAAGGCTTGGGTGCTCTCAAGACTTCGCCGAAACGGTGCTGCCCGAAGTCCTGTCACAGTTCACCAAGCTATACCCACTTGTGCAAATGGAAGTCCGCATCGAGGGCAATGCTGCGCTGGTAGAGGCAGTCCTGAAGAACCAGTTAGATATCGCCTTAGCGGTTGGCCAAGCGGACCAACCAACGGCAGAGGTTCTGGGCAACATTGAGTTGGTCTGGATCGCGGGCCAAGAGTTCACGTCACGCGTCGATCAGCCTCTTCCACTCGTGTTACTGGGCCCCCAATGCGCGTTTCGCAAGGAAGCGATTCAAAAGCTGGATGATGCCAAGATGCCGTGGCGCATTGCAGCGGTGAGTCCGAGCCTCGCCGGCCTGTGGGCGTCGGCAATCGGAGGTCTCGGCATCACTGCAAGGAGTTCGTTGGGCTTACCCGCAAAACTGGTCTGGGACAAAGCCATGTTCGACCTGCCAAAGCTCCCTGCATTTCCTGTGACGTTACATACTCAATCCAGTGAAATGAGCGACGGCGTGGAACGACTTCGAATGATCATCCGCGATTCAGTTGCGGGAGTTTTGCTGACGGAGAGAGAGCAGTCCTTGGCCAGAGGCCAACGGAAAAGACTGGCCCCAGTAAGCAAACACAAGGTTGCCTAAAAAATCACACTCAATTGGTCTTTCCCGGGTTGGCAAGTGATCTGCCTTCACTGACTGGCTGCACAATGCCGTGCAGATGGCTTGCACTCACTTCTGGGCGGCGATCCAGTCACTCACGTGTTGATCAAGGACATCAAGGGGCAATGCCCCGGAACCAAGGATTTGATCGTGAAACTTCTTGATGTCGAACTTCGGGCCAAGTTCTGACACGGCTTGCCGGCGGAGCTCAAGCAGATTCAACTGGCCGATTTTGTATCCAAGAGCCTGCCCAGGCCAAGCGATGTATCGGTCCGTCTCCCGCTGAACGTTCGTCTCGTCTACGGAAGAATGGTCGTGAAAGTAATCCACGACTTGCTGTCGAGTCCAATGCTGGGAGTGAAGCCCCGTATCGACAACCAGACGAATGGCACGCCAAATATCTCCTTCAAGCCGACCATAGTCACTGTAGGGGTCTTGGTAGAAACCCACGTCTTTCCCAAGCTGTTCCGCATACAGAGCCCAGCCTTCGGTATAAGCGGTGAATTCCTTATGTTTGCGAAAGTCGGGAAGATCCTCCTTCTCCTGTGCGATGGAGAACTGCAAGTGGTGTCCGGGTATGCCCTCGTGATATGCAATCGACTCGGCATCCCAAAGCGGGATCTGCGAGTAGTTGTAGGTGTTCACCACCACGCGGCCGGGATGTTTTCCGTCGATAGTGCCAGGTTCGTAAGTCGCAGTGGGCCTCTGTTGTTCTGTGTAGGACGGCGTTGCCTCTACGATCAAGTCGCTTTTGGGCAACGTACCAAATTCTTGGGGTAACTTCGTCTTCATCTGGTTAAGGTACCCGCGATAGCCATCGAGAACCTGCTCTGGCGACAGTGCGTGAAGTTTCGGATTCGCGGCGATCGCT
>CAZZYB010000534.1:0-755 GCA_964658125.1 uncultured Acetobacteraceae bacterium
GTGGAGGAGCAGGACGGCGTTGTCTACGTGGCCTGCGGCGTTGCGGTGGGGGGTGCCGAGAGTGAGGTAGTGGAGCTTGAGCGCGGGGAGCGTTTCGCCGGTGCCGAACTTGAAGTCTTTGGCGATGTACTCGCCGGGCATGCCGGTGTAGGGGGAGGCGGCGGGATTGCCCAAGCCCACGGAAGCGATTGGCGGCGTGGATTGCGTCTGAGCGTTTGCGGCGAGCGCGGAGAGGACGAGAACACAGTGCAGGAAGCGCATAGTACCTCCATGTGTGAAGCCCCGCGCTTGGGGCGCGGGGCTCGGAGTTAGTTGGTGCGGGGTTGGCGGGCGGGGCGGTCGGCGCTGGGGTCGTCCGCTTCGGGGGTGCGCTCGGGTTTGGGGTAGACCGTTAGAGGGGAGAGGGGCTTGGTGATGTCGTCGAGGACGGCGGGTGTGCCATCGATGCGTTGGAGGACGGGGAAGCGTTCGCCGTCGTGGTAGTCGACGTCGATGAGGTGGACGTAGGTTTCGGTCTGGATGATGAGGTGGATTGGCTTGGTTGTGCCCTTGGCGGCTTTGACTCCGGCGCGGAGGGTTTCGGACGAGGCTACGCGGCCGTTGATGGCGAGGAGCTTCTGCCCGGGGGCAAGCTTGGCCTTGTCTGCGGGGCTGCCCATGCGGACGTCGGCGATGACGTTCTCGGCGCCCATGCGGAGTCCGAGGGAGTACCAGACGTTGGCACCGGCGGGGCCGCGAGCGCCGGCGGTGGCGCG
>CAZZYB010000534.1:765-2833 GCA_964658125.1 uncultured Acetobacteraceae bacterium
CGACGAAGGTGAGCTTGTAGCCGGCGCGCTCGATGCCTTCGAGGTCGGCGTGAGGGTTGATGGCGTCGATGCGGTCGTGGAGGAACTTGGCCCAGTCGTAAGGCGCGACCTGGTTGAGGTCGGCGATGAGCTCGGCGCGATCGTAGGGGACGATGAGCGGGCCGGTGTTGCCGCCCTTGCCGAGGAAGATGTGGTGGAAGTCGGTGAGGGACTTCCGGCCGTCGGTGAGCTTGCGGATGAGGGTGTCCGCGTCGAGCCAGAGGAGCTCGCCTTCCTGGTAGTAGTCCTGTCCGCGCTTCCAGCTGGCCCAGGCGGGAGTGGCTCCGCGGAGGATGCTGGCGGCGATCGCGGTGTCGTCCGTGGAGCGCCATTGGCGGCCTGACTTGTAGTCGAGATTAGCGGCGGAAGCGGCTAGCTTGTCGCGGTACGTGGCTTGCGATTCGAGGCCTGAGCGTGCGGCGAGTACGTTGCCCATGTACTGCGTCATGCCTTCGTAGACCCAGAGGAGCTCGCCCTGCTGCGCGGTGGCGAAGTCAGGCTGGTAGAGCGTTGCGGGGCGGCGATACTTGCCGTTCCAGGAGTGGGTGAACTCGTGGGGGAGGAGGTCAGAGGAGGCGATCTGGTGGCGCTCGTCGGCGAAGCCTAGCTCGCCTACGCCGTTGTCGGAGGACTGGCCGTGTTCTAGGCCTTCACCGCCTGCGACGTCGGAGAGGGTGAGGAGAAAGTGGTAGACGTTGTAGTGACGCGAGGCGTAGGCTTCGCCGGTTTCGTGGACGAGGTTGTTGAGCTCGGCGAGGACTGAGGGGCGAAGGTTGGAGTCTTCGGGAGCGTCGGAGACTACGTCGATGAAGTGCTTCGGCGTTACGTCGGGCGCGAGGGCGAACTCGTGGAAGTATTCGCCGGCGATGACGGGTGAGTCTTCGAGTTGCTCTACGGTTGTAGCGGCGAACTGCGTTGTTCCACCGACCTTTGCGTTGGGATCGTATGCGCCTGTCGGCGTGAGGGCGGTGCCGATTCCCCAGCCTGCGGGGACGGTTACGCTGGGCTGGATGGCGATCTTGGCTACGGGAATGTTTGCGGGGTAGAGCATGAGCTTTTCCCACTCGAGGACAGCGAGCTTATCCGAGGCGCGAGAGGTGACGATGCAGTCGAGGTGCGCGTGGATTGAGGTCGTTCCGGAGGGGAGTTGGACGTGGAACTGGTAGAGGTCTACGTCGTCGCGGCGCCAGAGAAGGGTTTTTCCGTTGGCGGTGAAGACTACGCCGGTAATGTCGTCTACCGGGCCCGTAGGGCGGTGGTTCCCGGGGATCCACTTGGGGGTGGTGAGGGCGATGGTGCCGGTTTTGGCTGCCGCAGGCGAGATGGGTATGTCGACTTCGGCGTGGTAAAGCTTGCGAGGTGCTTCGGTGAGATCGGCGGTGATGCGGATGGGTTGCTGGGCGGCTAGGGGCAGGGTGGTCAGGGCGAACAGCAGGGTCTTCCGGAGCATCAAGTGAACCTCTCAGATTTCAGATATCAGTATGAGAGAGGATACGTTATATCGCTAACCGAGGACGCAGGGGGGTGCCCCCTATCCCCATTCAGGGGTATCTTGGACCGAATTCATTTGTAATCAGCGGTTTGCGGCTAGGGACATCCCGCAAAATCCTGATTCTAAATGGCTTGCCCACAGAATGCAGATTCAAAACGGGTTAGCGGCAATGAAGGTGCCCAACCCCCGACGTGTAAGCACACGGCAGGAGTGGGGCATTGACTTCTCTGAACTCTGATTTAATTGTACAGATTTCGGGGATATATTCACCATAAATCTTTTGGTTGAATTGGCGCGTCATTGCTAAGGATTGCGAGTTTTCCACAGGTGAGGGGGCTTGACAACTTTTGGCCGAGGTCAGGCAGCGAGGGCTTTTTCGATAGCGGCTACTATGCGCGGGTCGTCGGGCTTCATGTCGGGGGCGAAACGGGCGATGGTGTTGCCGTCGCGGCCAACGAGGAACTTTTCGAAGTTCCAGAGAACGGCGGGGAGGGGAAGGGTGGGAGGGAGGCTCTGGCTGGAGAGGTAGTTGTCGAG
>CAZZYB010000535.1:0-2832 GCA_964658125.1 uncultured Acetobacteraceae bacterium
CAACAGCAAACGCAGCAGCAAGAACAACAGCGTCAGCAGCAACGCCAGAACTACGAGCAGCAGCGTCAGCAGCGCGAAGCGCAACCGGCGGCTCCGCGTCCGGCTCCTCCGGCACAGCAGCCTGCCCCGCAGCAAGTTCGTCCACAACAGGCGCCGCAGCAGCAGCGCCAGCCTCCGCCGGCCCGTCCGGTAACTCCGGCTGACGACAAAAAGAAAGAGTAGCCCCACGACTCGAACGTGAGCGGTCGGGGTCGGACCTAACGGCTGAAGGGATGGTGCACGGCGCCAGGAATGCCCGAAGTCATACGCCACGCCGCGCGCATTCCGACGAAAAGAATAATCAACCCCAGTATCCCGGAACCCGGCGAGTCCTGAAGCTGCGTGATCGGAAAAGTCAATCCGAACTTCGCCATCACGGTAAGGTTATGCAGGCTCAGTGCCACCGGCTGTTCCTTGTGAACCTGCCACCACAGCATGAGTGAATGCGCCGCCGCCACAGCTAGATACGTCAGCACCAACGCAGTGACCTGGTACTTCCGGCCGCCGCGCTCATGCGATCCCATAGTCATAGCCTTGGCTACCAGGTAGGCCACGAGAATAGCCAGATAGCCAATCGAGATGCCGGTCAGGCCGACAAACACTCCGTAGATCAGTGCTCCTGCCAACGCTCCAACCAGGCCAAACGCGATCGCCCGCAAGAAGAGGCCGCTATCCGGTTCAATGGGCGCCGCCGAAATTTCCGGCACGTTGACATACTCTGCTTGCTCGAAGCTTGAAGGATTATTGGACATGATGGGTGCGGTCAGCATATCAAGCTTCGCTGGAATCTTTCTGCTGATTGGACCGTCTCACACCTATCTTGCTGCAATCAGGAGCCAAGCATGTCCCCCAAACCTCTTCTCCGCGACGTCACCTTGCTCGCCGCCGCTGCCGCTATTGGCTGGTGGGCCCATGGATCCAACACCACCGTGCAGGCTCAGCACAACGCTCCCGAGGGTCTCGGCTTCGAGTACGGCGGCCTCGGTCCCGACGGGCAATTGACCCTCTACAACAACGCCAACCACACGCTGTACGTCTACCCCTCGATCGGCCGCAGCAGCAGCTCGCACGTCAGCTGTCTCTACAGCGTGCATGTCGACCGAGCTGGGGCGCCTCTGGAGCGCGAGAACTGTCCCGTAGGCTCCTTCTTCCCGCGTTAGGGCAAACTCTGGTGCTTTCCCTGTAAAATGGGGAGATATCATGATTTCCGTATCTAACGTAACCATGCGCTACGGCGCAAAGCTCCTATTCGAAGACGTCTCCGTGACGTTTACCACCGGCCGTCGCTACGGCCTCACCGGACCCAACGGCGCCGGTAAGTCCACCTTTATGAAGGTCCTCACCGGCGAGATCGACGCCCAGAAGGGCACCGTCGTCCGGCCCAAGAAAATCGGCGTCCTCAAACAGAACCAGTACGAGTTCGACGCCTTCCGCGTAGTCGACACCGTCATCATGGGCAACAAGGGCCTGTGGGCGGCGATGGAAGAGCGCGAAATCATCTACAACAAGCCTGAAATGACCGATGAAGATGGCTCCCGCCTCGGCGAGCTCGAAGGTATCGTCGGCGACGAAGACGGCTATGAAGCCGAAGCCAACGCCGCCATCCTCCTCCAGGGCCTCGACATCCCGGACGAGCTCCACGAACGCAAGATGTCCGAGCTTCAGGGGGGTCAGAAGGTCCGCGTCCTGCTCGCGCAGGCACTCTTCGGCAATCCCCAGGCGCTGCTGCTCGACGAGCCCACCAACTCTCTCGATCTCGAGTCCATCCACTGGCTCGAAGACTTCCTCATCCGCTACGACGGCACGGTCATCACCATCTCGCATGACCGCCACTTCCTCAACAACATCTGCACGCACATCGCCGACATCGATTACGAGACGATCATCATGTACAACGGCGGTTACGACGACATGGTCTTCCAGAAGACGTCGGTCCGCACCCGCATCGAGAGCCAGAACGAGCAGCGCGAAAAGAAGATTGCCCAGTTGAACGACTTCATCGCCCGCTTCTCCGCCGGCACGCGGTCGTCGCAGGTCAACTCCCGCAAGAAGGAAGTCGAGCGTCTCGCCACCAGCGAACTCGCTCGCTCCAACATCGCGCGTCCGTACATCGCCTTCAAGATGGAGCGCCCCTCCGGTAAGACCGTCCTCGAGTTCGAAAAGGTCAACAAGTCCTACACCCAGCCCGACGGCAAGACCGAGCACGTGATTAAGAACTTCTCAGCTTCGGTCTCGCGCGGCGACAAGGTCGTCCTCATCGGCCGCAACGGGCAAGGCAAGACCACGCTCCTCAAGGCCCTGCTCGCCAATGGCCCAGGCCTTCAGGACTCGGAAAAAGCTGACCTCGCTCAATCCATCGACTCCGGCGACGTCAAGTGGGGTCACGAAGCGCAGATCGGCTACTTCGCGCAGGACCACAAGGGCTCCATCCAGCTCGGCATGACGGCCCAGGACTGGCTGCATCAGTTTGACCCGACCGCCGTGAAGGAAGACATCCGCGGCATCCTCGGCCAGATGCTCTTCAAGGGCGAAGAAGGCCTCAAGAAGACCGACGCGCTATCCGGCGGCGAGGCCGCGCGTCTGCTGTTCTGCAAGATCATGCTGCAGAAGCCAAACGTCCTCGTCCTCGACGAACCGACGAACCATCTCGACCTGGAAAGCATCAACGCTCTCAACCAGGCTATCCAGAAATACGAGGGCACCGTTTTCCTCGTGACGCACGATCAAGACCTGATCGAGGAAGCGGGCACCCGCATCTGGCACTTCGAAGGCGGCCCAACCAACTTCACCATC
>CAZZYB010000536.1:0-2831 GCA_964658125.1 uncultured Acetobacteraceae bacterium
CGATGAGGCCGTCATGAACGGAGCACCGCTTGTGTTGTTATGATCGGGGCACCCGCCGACTGAATTTTCTTGCTAAGGACCTTGGGTAGCGACCCGGCTGATTTCTGGGTAAGATGGTTTGATCTAGTTCAAAACCAAGGATATTTAGAATGTCGGTCCGTGACAGAATGCAGACTCATGCAAGAAGCATCGCTCATAAGGTGCGTGCCATCGCCATGCCGAATGGCACGATGAGGTTTCCGCCTTATTCCCCGGAAGTTGGTCGGCGCATTGCAGGCTATTCCGATGAAACGCGGTATGGGGCGATTGCACTTGCCGTCCAACGAATTCAGGCCGAAAACGTTCTCGGGGCTTTTGCTGAAGTTGGTGTCTATCGCGGGGAGACCAGTTTATTCCTTCACCGACAAGCGCCAGACCGGCGACTCTATCTCTTCGATACCTTTGAGGGTTTTCCCGAGAAGGACCTTGAAGTAAGCTCCGATCAACGGTTCACAGACACGTCTGCGGAAGCCGTTGCAAGCTTCGTCGGAGGGAATGACAATGTCGTTTTCCGTAAAGGCTATTTTCCAGAGACGGCCGAAGGACTTGAGAATGAGAGGTTCGCTTTCGTGATGCTGGATGTTGATCTTTACAGACCAGCCCTGAAGACCTTTCAGTTTTTCTATCCACGAATGGCGCGAGGTGGATATTTTTTCCTGCATGACTTTAATAGTCCTGAATCTAATCACGGAATTTCACGAGCGGCGGCTGAATTCATGCAGGATAAGCCCGAACTACTTATTGAAATACCTGATGAATGGGGAACCGCTCTTTTTCGCAAGCTGTAGGCGCTAGTTGAATAGGAACTCCTTAGTACGGAGTTCTTTTACTGTGTCTCTCAGTTTGGCGGCCTTTTCGAATTCAAATTTTTTGGCGGCTTCGCGCATGTCGGATTCGAGGTTGTTGATGTAGAGGTCCAGCTCCTGCTGGGTGGAGAAGTCCAGCGTGTCCGTGCCTACTTCTTCGGTCAGGTCGGCGTAGTCTGCTTTGAGGATGCTGGCCAGGGAGTCGTTGATGGCTCGGATGATGGTGGTCGGGGTGATGCCATTTTCTTCGTTGTAGGCTACTTGTTTTTCGCGGCGGCGGTCGGTTTCGTCGATGGCGCGGCGCATGCTGTCGGTCATCTTGTCGGCGTAGAGGATGGCGCGGCCTTCTAAGTGGCGGGCGGCGCGGCCTATAGTTTGGATTAGCGAGCCCTGGGAGCGGAGGAAGCCTTCTTTGTCGGCGTCGAGGATCGCTACGAGCGAGACTTCCGGTAAGTCGAGGCCTTCGCGTAAGAGGTTGATGCCGATGAGGACGTCGTACTCGCCGCGGCGGAGGTCGCGGAGTAGCTTGATGCGTTCGAGGGTTTCAATTTCGGAGTGCATGTAGCGGCAGCGGACGCCTACTTCGGTGTAGTAGTTGGCAAGGTCTTCGGACATGCGTTTGGTGAGGGTGGTGACGAGGACGCGCTGGTTCTTTTCGGCGCGGTCGCGGATTTCTGCTAGTAAGTCGTCGATCTGGCCTTTGACGGGGCGGATTTCTACTTGCGGGTCTACGAGGCCGGTGGGGCGGATGATTTGTTCTACTACTACTCCGGCCGATTTGGTTAGTTCGTAAGGGCCGGGGGTGGCGGAGACGTAGACGATCTGGCCGGTGCGGGTTTCGAATTCTTCGAAGCGCAGGGGGCGGTTGTCCATGGCGGACGGGAGACGGAAACCATAGTCGACGAGGTTGGCTTTGCGGGAGCGGTCGCCGTGCCACATGCCGTGGAGTTGCGGGACGGTTACGTGGGACTCGTCTATGAATAAAAGAAAGTCGCGGGGAAAATAATCTAATAGCGTGGGGGGTGGCTCGCCGGGGAGGCGGCCGGACATGTGGCGGGAGTAGTTTTCGATGCCGTGGCAGAATCCTACGGATTTAATCATCTCTAAATCGAACATGGTGCGCTGGTGGATGCGTTGTGACTCGACCAGGCGGCCTTCTTTTTCCAGTTGGGCTTCCCACTCGCCTAGCTCGGCGCGGATGCTCTCTATGGCAGAGGCTTTGCGTTGGGGAGCTACAACGTAATGGGACTTGGGGTAGATGGGGAGGCGGGAGTATTTTTGTTTTACGGTGCCGAAGAGTGGGTCGATTTGCGAGAGTGAATCTATTTCGTCGCCGAATAGTTCAATGCGGAAGGCATTTTCGTCGTAGGTGGGGTACACCTCAATGACGTCTCCGCGGACACGGAAGGTGCCGCGGCGGAAGTCTACGTCATTGCGCTCGTAGAGGATTTCTACGAGGCGGCGGGTGATGTCTTCGCGCTTGATCTTCTGGCCTTTTTCGAGGAGGAGCAACATGCCGTAGTAGGCTTCTGGGGAGCCGAGGCCGTAGATGCAGGAAACGGAGCTGACGATGATGGCGTCGCGGCGTTCGAAGAGCGAGCGGGTGGCGGAGAGGCGGAGTTTGTCTAACTCGTCATTGATGGTGGATTCTTTTTCAATGTAGAGGTCGCCGGCGGGGATGTAGGCTTCGGGCTGGTAGTAGTCGTAGTAGGAGACGAAGTATTCTACGGCGTTGTTGGGGAAGAACTGTTTGAACTCGTGATAGAGCTGGGCGGCGAGCGTTTTGTTGTGGGCGAGGATGAGCGCGGGGCGCTGGGACTGCTCGATGATCTTGGCCATGGTGAAGGTCTTGCCGGAGCCGGTGACGCCGAGCAGGACCTGGTCCTTTTCGCCGGCGTTGAGGCCGGAGACGAGTTCGGAGATGGCGCGGGGCTGGTCGCCCTGGGGGGTGTAGTCGGTTACTAGCTGGAAATCCATGTATAGAGT
>CAZZYB010000537.1:0-2825 GCA_964658125.1 uncultured Acetobacteraceae bacterium
GACCGCGGCGAGGTATTGCGGCGCGAAGTCTTTGCGGAGCTTGTTGATCATGTTGACGAAGACGTAGGTGGCCGCGGTGGGAATGCCGGTGCGCGTGGTCATCGGGCGCGAGCGCTGCATGGCGTGGTAGGCGCGGAAGATGAAGGCCATCGAGTCGAGCAGGTAGATTGGCGGCTTGTCGGTTTTTGGGGGCATGGTTCTCTCAGATTGGATGCTGCGGGAAGAGCAAAGACGAACGCAGAGGACGCGGAGGAAATGCTAGAGGATCAGCATACAGTCGCCGTAGGAGAAGAAGCGGTAGCGCGCGGCGACGGCGTGGGCGTAGGCGCGCAGGACCGCTTCCCTGCCCGCGAAGGCGCTGACCAGCATGAGGAGCGGGGATTGGGGGAGGTGGAAGTTGGTGAGGAGGCCGCTTACTAGTTTGAAGTCGGCGTTGAGGTTTGGGGAGAGGAAGAGGCTGGTGCTGCCGGAGTGCGCGGTGATGGGCTGGCCGGTGCGTTTGGACTCGCGGGCGATGTGTTCGAGGGTGCGGGTGCTGGTCGTGCCTACCGCGATGATTCTTCTGCCCTCGCTGACTGCGCGGTTGATGGCGGCGGCGGTGGGTTCGGGGAGGGTGTAGGGTTCGGCGTGGAGGCGGATGTCTTCGGTGCTGTCTACGCGGACGGGCTGAAAGGTTCCGAGGCCTACGTGGAGAGTGAGGTAGGCGATTTCTATGCCGCGGGATTGGAGTTGGGAGAGGATTTCGGGGGTGAAGTGGAGGCCGGCTGTGGGGGCGGCTGCCGAGCCGCGTTCGTTGGAGTAGACGGTCTGGTAGCGCTCGCGATCTTCGGGGGTGTTGGGGTGCTGCTTGTCGCGGTGGATGTAGGGCGGTAAGGGGAGGTGGCCGATGCGTTCGAGGGTGGCGTGGAAGTCGGGTGTGGGGGAGAAGCGGAGGGTGCGTTCGCCGAAGTTGCCTGCGGTGCGGATGGTGGCGGTGAGTTCATCTGCGAATTGAAGGGTTTCGCCGGGTTGAACTTTTTTGGCGGGGCGGACGAGGGCTGACCAGTCGTTGTGTCCTTCGGTGGAGGCTAACGGTTGGGTGAGGAGGACTTCGATTTGGCCTGAGGGCTGCGGCGAGTTGTGTTGCGTGGTAAGGCCGGCTCGGGTCGCGAAGAGGCGTGCTGGGAGGACGCGGGAGTCGTTGAGGATGAGGAGGTCGCCGGGTTGGAGAAGGCTTGGGAGGTCTGTGAACTTTCGGTCGGTATAGGTGCCCGTGCGGCGGTCGAGTTGGAGCATGCGGCTGGAGCCGCGGATCGGCGGCGGCGTTTGCGCAATGAGGTCGTCGGGGAGGTCGAAGTTGAAGTCGGAGACAAGCATAGGAGCAGGGATTAGGGATGGGGGATTAGGGATTGGTGCGGGTCGGAGGCCATGGCGACGGCTTGGTCCAAGGCGGATTGGACGGCGATCAGGTCTGGGGGGACGTGGGGGGGCCAGGTGAAGGTTACTGTGGAGAAGGGTTTGGGGATGAGGAAGCGGTCCCAGGAGTTTAGCTGCCAGGCGCGGTTGGGGAGGGCGTAGTAGACGCCGATCCACGAGGCGCCGACTAGCTCGGCGAGTTGCACGACGCCGGGTTTGCAAACCATGTTGGGGCCTCGGGGGCCGTCGGCTGTGATGGCGGTGCGGTGGCCTGCGTTGTAGGCTTCGGCCATGTTGCGGAGGCCGGTGGCTCCTCCGCGAGAGCTTGAGCCGCGGACCGGGTGGAAGCCGAGGTACTCGACGGTGCGGGCGATGAGTTCGCCGTCGAAGGAGGGCGAGATCAGGATGGCGATGCCCTTGTTGCGGAAGCGGTGCGCGCAGACCAGCAGCGTGCGGTGCCAGAAGGCGAAAGCTACCGGGCCGGGGATTTCGATGCCGACCGGGACGCCGGGAGCGTTGATGTCTTTGTAGCGCAGCGTGGCGCCGAGGAGGCGGATGCACGCGGCAGCCAACGGAGGAACGATTGCGAGCGTCAGCCGCTGCGAAACGGAGTAGCGAGGCACGAAGTTAGTGTACTAGCGGGATCTTCTTGACCCCCGGCTCGGCGCAAAGCTAGACTTCCGCGCATGGCACCTGTCCTCAATCCACACTTCGATGCCGCCTTCGAAGCGCTGAAAGGCGTGTTCGCCGGAGAGTTGAAGAAGCTTTCCGTGACGAAGGACACGACGACAGAGTACGCGCTGAATACGCAGGTCGCTTCACCGTTTCCGCAGCATAAAGGTGCGCCGATGTTCTTCGGGACGGTGCGAAAAGGCAAGGCCTATGTCAGCTTCCATCTCTTCCCGCTTTACGTGAACGCACCGCTCACAGGCACTATTTCGCCGGAGTTGAAGAAACGGATGCAGGGCAAGACCTGCTTCAACTTCAAGACAACGCCAGACGCTGCGCTGCTGAAGGAGCTGAAAACGCTCACGAAGGCTGGTATGAAGAACTTCAAAGACCGAGGCTGGGCCTAGCTGTACTTGAGCCAGCGGACGATCTCCGGCAGGTTGGGCTTCTTGCCGTACATGAGGATACCGACGCGGTAGATGCGCGAGGCTACCCAGAGGACGAGGATGATGGTGGCGACCAGGTCGAAGAGCGACAGCGCGACGGCGAAGACCGTGGGCTTGCCGACTACGATGCGGGTGTACATGATGAGCGGCGTGCAGAGGGGGATGAAGGAGAAGACCTTCGCCAGCGGGCTGTCCGGGTTGGTGACGATGTTGAAGATCACGACCGAGCAGGCGATGAGCGGAAGCATCAGAAAGATGTTCATCTGCTGGAGTTCCTGCTCGGAGTTGGTCATGGCGCCTAGTGCGGCGGCGATG
>CAZZYB010000538.1:0-2822 GCA_964658125.1 uncultured Acetobacteraceae bacterium
TGTGTGGACGCATCCTGAGATATTCGAACTAGACGAAAAGCGGCGTCCGCTGAGGGTTTCAGGTGTTCCGCCGGATTATTTCTCCGCAACAGGACAGCGCTGGGGAAATCCGCTTTATAAGTGGTCGCTGTTGCAGGAGCATGGGTTTGACTGGTGGGTGGCTCGGATACGGCGGTCGCTCGCGCTTTATGACAGTATTCGGCTGGACCACTTTCGCGGGTTTGAGGCTTACTGGTCGATTGCCGCCGAAGAAGAGACGGCGCTGAATGGGCAGTGGGTGAAAGCTCCGGGAAATGCGCTGTTTGTGCGATTGAAGGAGATCTTCGGCGAGTTGCCGTTTGTGGCGGAAGACCTAGGGTTGATTACTGTTGAAGTGGATGAACTGCGGGAGTTGTTTGGCATGCCTGGAATGCGAATATTGCAGTTCGGGTTTGCGGACCGGGGCGGACATATGTATCTGCCGCATCGCTATGTGGCGAATACTGTGACTTATACCGGGACGCATGACAACAATACGACGCTGGGGTGGTGGATCGAAGATGCGACCGCGTTCGAGCGCGAGAATGTGCAGACTTATCTGCAGGAGATCGAGCACGATGGCGAGATCGTCTGGGCGATGATGAAGGCTGCGGCGCGGTCGGTTGCGAACGTTTGTATCTTTCCGCTGCAGGATGTTCTGCACCTGGGCAGTGAGGCTCGGATGAATCGTCCGGGCGACGGTGCAGGGAACTGGACGTGGCGGTATAGTCCGGATGCGCTGCATCCTGACTTTGCGGTGAAGCTTGCTGCGCTGATGGAGATGACGGATCGCGATGGTTATCAGAAGCCGGTTGAGGGTATTTCCGCGGGCGGACCGAGCGATGAGGCTCATCTGCGGGTTGATGAAGGAACTAGATACTAGAGCTTAGAACGATTTTTTATTTTTTATAGGGAGAACTACCTTGCCACTTTCCGGGGAAGCTATACGGACCATGAACTACGTTGACGATATTTCTGTGACGCTGCGCCGCATTCTTTCGACGCTTCCGTCCCTTACGGATGAAGAGCGGCAGAGGGTTGCCGAGCACATTAAGTCGGCAGACCCGAGCTATGAGACTGTGGTCAACGCGATGTCGGCGAAGTAAGTGAAGGCGATCGAGTCGGTTGCGGTGATCGGCGCGGGCACGGCGGGGAGGGCTTTCGCTCTCGCTTGTGCGCGGGCCGGATATCGTGTCGTGCTCGAAGACGTGATGCCTGAGAAGCTGCGGCGCGCGCAGGATGAGTACGGCGCTGTGGAGGGCGAACTGGCCGGTTCGCTGCGGTATGTTTCCACCGTCGAAGATGCGGTTGAGGATGCGGATATTGCGGTCGACTTTGTGCCGGATGAGCTGGAGTCGAAGCTGGAGATTTTTTCGCTGCTCGACCGGATGGCGCCGCCGCGGACGATCCTCTGTACACCGACCAATGCGCTCAGTATTACCGACCTGGCTTCGTGTACCTACCGGGCGGAGCGGTGTGTCGGGTTGCGGGGCGAGTCGCTGTTGGGCGGCCGAGTTGAGCTGATGCGGAGCAAGTTCCTTTCTGCCGAGGTTGAGGCGGCGGTGGTTCAGATGTGGCGGCGGCTTGAGCTCACGATGACGGTTGTGGCCGAGGTTGAACCGATGCTGGTGAAGAACCTTCCTCGCTAGCCCCCCCTCATTTATGCGTAAAGTCCTCATTCTGAGTCAGTTAACCGGGGACTTAGAAGCTAAGTGATGATAACAAACGACTTGACTGCGGACCTTCTGGGCAAGTGCTGAAAATAAAGGAGTTGCTTGCAGAAATGCGAAAGCCCGGCTGGGTGGCCGGGCTTATGCGCTTCTGCTAGTTTGATTGTAATTGCCGTGTCAAGGCTTTCGACGGGGATCGCCTCACGGGGCTCTGCCTACGATTACAAGGCAGTTCCGCCCGGCCCTCGTCCGTTCTTTGGGGTGAAGTTTTTTACCAGCGTTTCAATGCCTACGCGGAGCCCGGAGACCATTCCAGCCAGCTGTTTCACAGGCACGCGAATTCCGTGGGAAACGGTGTGGGCGAGGTCTTCGGTTGTGGCGAGGACCTCGCTCACCATGCGATCGACGTGGTCTACCTGGCCGCGGGTGCGCTGATTTGCCTCGGAGACTGTGCGGTTGACCTGCGTGACCGTCTCCCCCACCTCGTCCACTTTCTCGCGAACCGTATACGTTATCTGCGTGACGTTTTCGCTGACCGTGCGAATCTTCGGCTTCAGATCGTTGATGACCTCGGCGGTCGTCTGGATGATCGGGGTTGCCTTGCCATGAAGGTCCTGCACCAGTCCGGTCACTTGCTTGATCGCCTTCATGGCAGCCAAGGCCACCACCACCGTGACGATCATGTTGAGGAACAAGGACACAGCAACAACCAGACAAAAAATCATCAGCCACTTCTCGTAGCCGGCCGTCACCGTCACGTCGTTCTGTTGCCACAGAGCCATACCCAGGCTCGATAAGCTATTCATACGAATTCCTCATTCCTGCGTGGTTCCGCTTTCCACGCTGGCAACAGCATAGACCCTGCACGCGCCAAAGGGCCGGTTGGACCGGCCCTTCGCACTCCTCGAATGGTTTACGACTGCGACGGTGTATCGTTCGCCGTCTGGGTATAGGCCTGCTTGCCTGCATCGACAGCCGATGCGACCTTGGCTGCCTGACCCGCTACGAGGTCCTTGCCCTTGTCGACGTATTCGGTCCACTGGGTGCGACCCTTGTCGTAGTATTCTTTGCCCTTGTCTACATACTGGCCGGCGACTTCCTTGGTTTTGTCTACGTATTGACCGGCGACTTCCT
>CAZZYB010000539.1:0-2819 GCA_964658125.1 uncultured Acetobacteraceae bacterium
TTATTCACCTGTGCCGGCCACGGATAATCCAGCTTCCCCTCGCTAACCTCCAGCATGAACTCGCCAGGCACCTCCCCCAGCGTCACAATATCGTCCCGCCAGTTATGCACTCTAAAAAGCTCCCGCGGAGTCTTCCCGAACATCGTCGCAATCTGGTGATCCGGCATGGCCGTATGCGTCCCCAGCGCCGGCAACACATCCGTCATGTGATCGCCATAAAACTCCCAGGCCATCTCAGTCAGCTCACCCGCCTTCGAGTGAAACCGCGTAAAGTCCGGCGGCACAGCCAGCACCTTCTTCCGCTCCCCCAGCTTAGTCAGCGCTTCAAACAACCCCGCTTTGAACTCCGCGGGAGACATCTCGATAGTCGGCGAACCGGCAGCAAAGAATAAGCTCATCAGCAAAACTCCAATCCCGATTAGGATACCGCCATGCGCCCCTCGCATTCACTAGCCCAAATCTCCCTCAGCCATACTGTCCTCTGTCTGGCTCTCGCGCTTGGAACGGTCGTCGTGTCCGCGCTTCCCGCCAACGCCCAGGCCTGGCACATTGTCTGGAGCGACGAATTCAACGGCCCCGCCAACTCGTTCCCCAGCGCCGCCAACTGGAACTTCGAGCACGGCTGGGGCCCCAAGGGCAACCACGAAATCCAGTGGTACTGCGAGCCCGGCCACAACGACGGCCCCTGTGAATCCAAAGACCCCAACGCCTTCCTCGACGGCGCCGGCAACCTCGTCCTCAAAGCCATCCACAACAACCAGCGCTGGAGCTCCGCCCGCCTCAACACCATGCACAAGCACTCGCTGCTCTACGGCCGCGTAGAAGCCCGCCTGCGCATGGAACCCGGCGCAGGCTTTTGGCCCGCCTTCTGGCTCCTCGGCGAAGACCACGACACCAACCACTGGCCCGCATGCGGCGAGCAGGACATCATGGAGTGGGTCCAGAAGTACGGCCCCACCACCTCCTCCTCCACCGTCCACGGTCCCGGCTACTCCGGCGCCCACGGCATCGGCAGCCAGTTCACCTTTCCCGCCTCTAACGGAGTAGCGGGCCGCATCGACGACGGCCAGTTCCACACCTACGGCATGACCTGGTCCAAAGACCGCATGGAGTTCTACCGCGACGACCCCACCAAACCCTACTTCGTAGTCACTCCTGCCAGCCTCCCCGCTGGCCAGACTTGGGTTTACAACCACCCCTTCTTCGTCATCCTCAACTTCGCCGTAGGAGAAGCCGGCTTCCCCGGCACAGTGGACCCCACTACCCCTCACACCGGCAGCATGTGGGTCGACTATGTCCGCTTCTATCAGCAGTAGAAGGATCTACAGCTTATAAGCCTTCCGCACCAGTCCCACCGTCAACTCCTGCGCCAGCTCAAACGCCTCATCCTCATCCAGCCGATGCTCCGCCACGAGCTGCCCGAGGAATGCGCAGTCGATCCGCCGCGCCACATCATGCCGAGCTGGGATCGACAGAAACGCGCGCGTATCGTCATTGAACCCAACGGTGTTGTAGAACCCCGCAGTCTCGGTCGCCTGCTCGCGAAACCGCATCATCCCCTCCGGAGAATCATGGAACCACCACGGCGGCCCCAGCCTCAAACACGGATAGTGCCCCGCCAGCGGCGCCAGTTCGCGCGAGAAAGTCGACTCATCCAGCGTAAACAAAATGAACCTAAAGTTCGGCTCGTTGCCATACTTCGACAGCAGCGGCCTCAGTCCGCGCACATACTCCGTAGGCGACGGTATATCCGCCCCCTTGTCCCGCCCAAACTTCTCGTAAACCTTCGCATTATGGTTCCGGATCGACCCCGGATGCAGCTGCATCACAAGCCCATCCTCGACACTCATGCCGGCCATCTCGGTCAGCATCTGCGCCTGGAAAAGCTCCACATCTCCATCCTGCGTTTTGCCCGTATATATACGCTCATAAAGCGCAGTAGCCTCCGCCAGCGGCAGGTCCGCCGTCATCGCCGTCACGTGACCATGATCGGTCGCGGTCGCGCCGTTTGCGATAAAGTAAGCCCGCCGCTTCCGCAGCGCGCTCAGGTATCCCTTCCACGACGACACATCCTCGCCCGCCACTTCACCCAGCTTTTCAAGATTCTCCTTGAATCCCGTGTACTCCGCGTCTACGACCGCATCCGGCCGAAACGTCGGCAGCACTCGCCCCGGCCAGCCCGACGCCTTGATCTTTTTGTGATGCTCCAGCGAATCGAACGCCGCATCGGTCGTCGCCAGGGCTTCCAGCTTGAAGCGATCGAACAGCGCGCGCGGCAAAAACTCCGGCGTCCGCAACGCCTTATCGATCACGTCGTAATACTCGTCAGCGTTCTCTTCCGTCAGCCGGTCCTTTAGCCCAAAATTCTCCGCAAACGCATAGTCGATCCACAGCCGCGTCGGCGTCCCTCGAAACAAATAATAGTGCCGCGCAAATATCCGCCAAACCTCGCGCGGATCAGCCGCCTGCTTCCCATCAAGTTGCGGAATCCCCAGCGACTCCAGCGACACGCCCTGCGAGTACAGCATCCGAAAAATATAATGGTCAGGCTGAATAAACAGCGCCGTAGGGTCTGGAAACGGTTGGTTATCCGCAAACCATTGCGGGTCCGTATGCCCATGCGGGCTGATGATAGGAAGGTCGCGAACCGTGTCATAAAGCTTGACGGCAACCGCGCGGGCCGAGCTTTCGGCAGGAAAGAGACGTTCAGTGTTCAACATGCAGCCACACCCTTTGGAGTATTGAGTTTCAAAAATGTCCAGCGGATGAAGCCTATCAAATTCGCCGCCCCGCCGTTTGCACAATCTTTCGGACTGCGA
>CAZZYB010000540.1:0-2812 GCA_964658125.1 uncultured Acetobacteraceae bacterium
TTCCTTGTGGGGGTGGATCCAAAGGGTCCGGGGAATACTGGACAGTACCGTCGATGATCCCTGACTCGCATGTGTGGCACACACCTACTCGACAAGACCAGCGAACCGGAACGTCGCACGCTTCGGCGAATTCGAGCAGACTTCCGTATTTCGGATCCCAAGATGCAGCTAGTCCACTGCGCGTGAACGAGACGATCGGCCCCGTGCCTCTGGGGCCGCCTGGAGCGTGTGGGACTTTCACAGGAGCACTCGAGATTCCCGGCGTGAGCGATGGACCGGCGCCGAAAGTTTCCGAATGTATGTTCGTAGAGGGTACGCCCCGCCGGGTCAGCCCATCGACAAACTCTGTCAGGAACCCTGCCGGACCACAAAGGTAGAACTGGGCCTCTCTAGGAATTTCAAGTTCCTCCAGGCGGGAAACGCTCAGACGACCACGAATGTCGCAGTCCAGACCGACACGGTCGGTTACGCCGGGCCTGCTGTAAGCGACGAAAGAGCGGCTGTCTGAAATCTTCCCTAGAACGCTGCGGACTTCGTCGACGAATGGATGTTCGCTGCGGCTCTGAGTCCCGTAGCACCACCAGACTCGTCTGGTCGGCGAGGCTGGTGAAACCGCGAGAGCGTGCAACATGGACAGCAGAGGCGTAGCGCCAATCCCTGCGCTTAGGAAAACAACTGGCTTTTCCGATCCACTCAAAGTGAAGTTGCCCCGAGGGGCACTCACCTGCAATGAATCGCCAGCACGTACCTCGTCATAAAGGTATCGACTTCCGCTGCCAGTCCCTCGCTTTACGCTGATGCGGTATGCGCCGGACCCGGGTGCGCTAGAGATGGAATAGCTCCGTAGAAGACGAGCTTCGTTTTCTCCAAATGGAACTTTTAGCACCAGGAATTGCCCCGGCAGAGGCGCTGGCAGCGGATCTCCAGAGTCCGTGGCAAGAGTGAACGACCGTACATCTTCACACTCCTGTTGCACCGCAGCGACGCGGAGCGGCCTGAATCCCTCCCACAGCGGTGGCGGTTCGGCGGACGGCGCCAGGCCCGCGTTGCCGCCCGCATCCCCAGCGTTCAAAAGCGCTCTTAGCGATCCTTTCCAGCCCTCACTCAACGCTGGAACTTGTAACGCGCGAGCCAACTCTTCCGATGCATGGTTCGGCAGATACAGGAGGCCATCGATCTCGGCAACACTGACCCGCTCCGGGCCATCGAGGACCTTAACGATTTCGTCCCCTGCTCCTATCTCGCCTTCTTCGATCACACGGCAGTAAAAGCCGGGGCGCCTCCGAGAAACAAGCATCGAAGGCATCTGCGGGTTGTTCATCCGAATACCCACGCGATAGCAGGTGACGCGAGGCTGCGTAACTTCAAAAACTGCGCCGCCAATCCGGTAACGATCTCCGATACAGACCTCGCAATCCGGGAGGCCTTGAACCGTGAGATTTTCGCCGAACTGTCCATAAACGAAATCAGTTCGTCCGAGCTCTTTCTGCCAGTAGTCGTAAGACTCTATCTGATACACCATGACCGCTCGATGCTCTCCGCCGTGTCCAGCGAGGTCGCCTTGGGCGTCTCCATCGATGTTCAGCCGGCGTGCCATTACCCGCTTATGGACCGCCTCTTTCCACACGGCAGTATGTACGATTTTTCCCTGCCACTCCACATCACGAGGCACGCCGACGTTCACCGAAATGAGTGAGGCCATAAGAACTCTCCTTTGGCTGAGGATATAAGCCATCGATGCAGACGACACCTACGTATTTCCATGACGTTGTGCAACCGCGCTTCCTGCTTCCATTTTCCTAACGGAAGGCCATGATAGCCCCACGTAACTCGGCAGCTAACATCTGCCTTGTCGATCTCCAGCCATCAGGCGTGTGAAAGTCACAATTTTTACAGGAGAAAGAACCGTCTCGTGTCGGACCAAACAACCTCAACATGACGTCGGCAATTCCTCACCATTGCCGATGCCTCTACTGCTGCAGCCGTCTTCTCACCCCAGCACCTCGACGCTGAGGACTAAAGCCTCCTGGATCTTCGTCCGAACACGCAGGCATGAGTCTCTTCAGCCGTGATACAGCCGTCGTCTTCATCGACCCTCAGCACTTTGTGTTGAGCGAACACAGCCTGGCGTGGGCAGCGGTACGCGAAAGCGCGAAAGAAACCACACGATCGATAACATGGAACGTATCTTCAAAGCCGCTAAGTCCGTCGCGACGTGACTATGAACTTCACATAGGCGAAGCTCAAAATGCCTTGGGTCCCGCAAGATACCCCAGCTAATAGGAACGCGTAATAGGCAGTCGTAGTATTCCTGGGTAGGCTCGGGATGAAACGTGACTCCCCTCTGCTCACGGGTTCTCAAGGAGAAATGACACATGTCCACTACGAGCACCACCCCGGAGAAAACCATGCAACCCCTTATCACTCCTTTCGGATTCCAGTCGACGGCCGCGGAGATTGCAAACGGCCTTGATCTCACTGGCAAGCGGGTCATCATCACGGGAGGCGCAGCCGGGATTGGTTTGGAGGCGGCTCGCGTGCTCGCCGGTGCGGGCGCGGAAGTTACGCTGGCAGTGCGGCGTCCGGAAGCGGCGCAGCCGGTCGCGGACGAACTGCGCAGAGCCACCGGCAATCCGCGAATCGCTGTTCGGCCACTCGATCTGTCGGACCTACGTTCTGTACGCTCTTTCGTGGATGATTGGATCGATCCGCTGCACGTTCTGATCAACAATGCCGGAATCATGGCCGTGCCGGAGCTTCAGCTGACACCGCAGGGCTTCGAGCTTCAATTCGGCACCAATTATCTTGGTCA
>CAZZYB010000541.1:0-2804 GCA_964658125.1 uncultured Acetobacteraceae bacterium
TGACGCTGTTACCGCGATTGATGGCGACCTTGTAGACGTTAGGCAGGTTGAGGAAGTAGGTCGAACCGCTGGCCGAGAGGGCGAGTTGACCGTTGAGCTCCTGTGCGCCGGCGAAGCGGGTTCCGTCGGTCGCGACTGCGACGGAAGGCGTGGTGGGGGCGAAGGTGGCGACGGTGCCCGCGGAGGATTCCTTGCCGTAGTTGATGGCGGCGAGGCTGCCGTCGGTGGTGGAGAAGACGTATCCGAGGCTCTGTTCAGGATAGTTGATGATGGTGGTCGGGTTTCCGCCGGAGTAGCCGCTGATGTTGAAGAACGGGATGGTGTTCTGGATGTTGCTGCGGATGTCGCGCAGGCCGTCGAGGATTTCCAAGCCGCCCTGAGAGCCGTTGGCGGTGTAGGACGCCATGACGCGCTGCAGCAGCTGGCTGGGCGGAATGGGGCGGTTCGCGAAGTTGTTGGCTGGCACTTTGTAAAGGTTCTGGCCGCAGGCGGTGAGAACGAGGGCAGTGACAGTCAGGAGGAGGCCCGAAAAGAGCTGGGCGGCAAAACTTCGATTCTTCAACGGTAACCACTCCGAGCCGCGGCACAGAAATGCGCCGCAGGCTTTGCTTTCAAGCCAAAGTATACCAAACAGTCACCCTGCATTAGGCGCAGCCAAAGCCCGGGAGAAAGGTGGTGCTGGTTTGACGTATGACGAGGGAATAAGATGGGAATCGACATCGAAATTGAAATTGAAGGAGACGGATGGCTGGACCTATAGACAGACTGTTTGCCGGTGGCACGGTGTTGTGCGACGGCGCGATGGGAACGATGCTCTACAGCAAGGGTGTTTTCATCAATCGCTGCTATGACGAGCTGAATATCCGGGAGCCGGAGACGGTGCGGGCGGTGCACCAGGAGTATCTGCAGGCCGGCGCGGAGGTGATTGAAACCAATACCTTCGGGGCGAATGCGTTTCGGCTGGAGCGGTTTGGGCTGCGCGATAAGGTTCGCGAGATCAACCTGGCGGGTGCGAAGATTGCGCGGAAGAGTGTGGATGCGATCGTCGAGAAGCAGGGGACGGAAGCGTTTGTTGCGGGGGCGATCGGGCCGCTGGGCGTGAGGCTGGAGCCTCTGGGTAAGACTGGGCTGGACGAGGCGAGGGCGGCGTTTGCGGAGCAGATTGCGGCGCTGGCTGAGGGCGGTGTCGACCTGCTGATGATCGAGACGATGATGTCGATCGATGAGAGCGAGCAGGCGGTGCTGGCGGCGAAGGATGTAGCGCCGCAGTTGCCGGTGGTGGTGATGGTGACCGTCGATGAGGACGGGAACTGCCTGGATGGGACTTCGCCTGAGGTGGCTGTGGCTCGGCTGAGTGCGGTGGGGGCGAATGCGCTGGGGTGCAATTGCAGCTCTGGGCCGGCGACGGTGCTGAGCGTGATCGAGTGCATGAGTAAGGTGACGGACCTGCCCCTGATTGCGATGCCAAACGCGGGCATGCCGCGGAACGTTGAAGGGCGGAATATTTATCTGACATCGCCGGAATACATGGCGAGCTTTGCGCGGAAGTTTGTGAAGGCTGGAGCGAGCTGGGTGGGCGGGTGCTGCGGGACTACGCCGCAACACATTCGGGCGATGAAGAGTGCGCTGCGGGCGATGGACGCGCAGGGATCGGGCGAGAAGGTTGCTCATGCGAGCGTTTCGGCGAGCGTGCCGGAAGGACATGCTGTGCAGCCGCCGCCTTTGGCTGAGCGATCGAAGATTGGGGCGATGGTTGCGAACGGCGAGTTTGTGACGATGGTGGAGATCGTGTCGCCGAAGGGGATTGATTGCACGAAGGAGCTTGAGGGTGCGGGGTATCTGCACGATCTTGGGGTTCATGCGATCAATGTGCCGGACTCGCCGCGTGCGAGCGCGAGGATGAGTGCGCAGAGTTTGTGTATCCAGATTCAGCAGAAGGTCGGGATCGAGACGGTGCTGCACTACACATGTCGCGACCGCAATGTGCTGAGCATTCAGAGCGATCTGCTGGGGGCTTCGTCGATTGGGCTGAAGAATATTTTGTGCCTGACGGGCGACCCGCCGAAGATGGGCAACTATCCGGATGCGACTGCGGTGTTCGATGTCGACGCGATTGGGTTGGTGAACATAGTGCGCGGGCTGAATCACGGGCTCGATATCGGGCGAAATCCGATTGGTGAGTCGACGGGGTTTACGATGTCGGTTGCGGCGAATCCGGGTGTGCCGGATATCGACCACGAGATTCGGCGGTTTGAGTACAAGGTGGAGGCGGGCGCGGAGTTCTGCATTACGCAACCGGTTTTTGATTTGCGACTGCTGGAGGAGTTTTTGAAGCGGATTGAAGGCTTCAGGATTCCGGTGATTGCAGGGATATGGCCGCTGACGAGTCTGCGCAATGCGGAGTTCATGAAGAACGATCTGCGCGTGAGTGTGCCCGATGAAACGATTGCGCGGATGGCGGCGCAGACGTCCAAAGAAGGTGCCTTTGCGGAGGGTGTTGCGATCGCTCGCGAGATGGTGGCGGCGGTGCGCGGGCATGTGCAGGGAGTTCAGGTGAGCGCGCCGTTTGGGAAGTACAACTCGGCGGCGCAGGTGCTGGGGCTGATTTAGTGAGGTGAGTGGTGGCGAGTTTCGAAGAGCAGTTGGCGGAGTTGGAACGGGTGGTGGACCGGCTGGAGGTGGGCGGGTTGCCGCTCGAGGAGAGTGTGCAGCTTTTTGAGAGTGGGATGCGGTTGTCGAAGGAGTGCAAGGCGCAACTGTCGTCGGCAGAGAGCAGGATGCGGGTGCTGGTGGAGCCGGAGGCA
>CAZZYB010000542.1:0-2803 GCA_964658125.1 uncultured Acetobacteraceae bacterium
ACAACGCCGAAGACCCCAACTGCCGCATCACCAGTTCCGCCGCCTCTTCAGGCTCCATCAACAGCGCATCCGTGTCCGGCGGAGCGTCCGTCTCCGGGAAGCGCAGCACAAACCCATCCTCGCTCCACATCGTCTCGACATCCTGCCCAGCAGCCTTCAGCTTAGCGGTCGCAGCCATCGCCCACGGCGCATGAATCTTGCTCCCGAACGGCGTCAGCACACACACACGCCAGTCACCCAACTCATCACGCACACGCTCAATCACTATCGTGCGATCGTCCGGAACCTGCCCCGTCGCCAGCTCCTGATCCGCCAGGTACCGCAGCACATTCTCCGCAGCCTGCGGATCAAGATCATGTTCCCGCGTCAGCTTTGCGACCGCCGCACTCCGCGGCATATCGCGCAACTCGCGCATCAGCGCTCCGATCCGCCGCCCAAACTCAATCGGCCTCCCCGCCTGGTCTCCATGCCAGAACGGCATCTTACCCGGCTCGCCCGGCGCCGGACTCACCAGTACGCGATCATGCGTGATCTCATCGATCCGCCACGTCGACGCACCCAGCACAAACGTCTCACCCGTCCGAGCTTCAAACACCATCTCCTCATCCAACTCACCCACGCGGATCGGCTTCGATTGAGTCCCACTCAGAAACACGCCATACAAACCGCGATCAGGAATCGTGCCCCCATTCAGAATCGCGATCCGTTTCACACCCTGCCGCGGCGTCAGCCAGTTGCGCGTTCGGTCCCACGTCACCCGTGGCCGCAGGTCCGCAAACTCATCCGACGGATACCGCCCCGCCAGCATATCCAGCACACCCTCAAACACGCCGACACTGATCCCCGCAAAGTTCGCACAGCTCCTCACCAGCGCCAGCAGTGCATCGTACGAAATGCCCGGAGCCTCTTCCTCCTCATCGACCTTGCGCTTCTCTCTCCGCAACACCTCCGCAACCGGCAGCGGCGGATGAGCAATCACCGCCACCATTTGCTGCGCCAGCACATCCAGCGGGTTCCGCAAAAACCGCGTCGACTCCACCAGCCCCTCATGCATCGCCTGCGTCACCGCCGCACAAGCAATCAAATCCGCGCGGTACTTCGGAAAAATAATCCCCGCCGAAGGCGCACCCACCTGATGCCCTGCCCGCCCAATCCTTTGCATCCCACTCGCCACACTAGGCGGCGCTTCAATCTGTACGACGAGATCCACCGCCCCCATATCAATTCCCAACTCAAGCGACGAAGTACACACCAGCGCCTTGATACTCCCCGCCTTCAACATCTCTTCAATTTCGCTCCGCTGAGCGGCCGCCAGCGACCCATGATGCGCCCGCGCAATCGGCTCTCCTGCCAGCTCATTCAGCGCACCCGCCAACCTCTCCGCCACCCGCCGCGCATTCACAAAAATCAGCGTCGACGTCCGCCCCCGCACAATCTCCAACAGCCGCGGATGAATCGACTGCCAGATCGAAGTCCGCTTCGGCCCCTGCGAAGCCGGCCCGCTAGGGAGATCATCGATCGCCCCCATCTTCGCCATATCCTCAACCGGCACTTCGACGGTCAACTCCAGCACCTTCCGCGCCCCAGCATTCACAATCGTCACGGGCCGATACCGCACCCCCGCCGCCCCGGTATCCGCCTCCTTCAAGGACCCATCAACAGTGATTTCGCTCTCAACGGCCGCGCCTTTTTTGTTGTCATTCCCGAAGGAAATCTGCGCTTCCTTCTCCCCGACACCGACCCCTTCTGCTCCCCCAAGAAACCTTGCCACTTCCTCCAGCGGCCTCTGCGTCGCACTCAATCCGATCCGCTGCAGCGGACGCCCACACAGCGCCTCCAATCTCTCCAGCGACAAAGCCAGATGCGCCCCCCGCTTCGTCGGCACCAGCGCATGAATCTCATCGATGATCACGGTCTCCACCGACCGCAAACCCTCACCCGCATTCGAAGTCAGGAGCAAATAAAGCGACTCGGGGGTAGTGATCAGAATCTCCCCCGGATGCCGCGCAAACCGCGCCCGATCCTTCGCCGAAGTATCCCCGGTGCGTACGCTGATCTCGGGTGCATGAACCGGAACACCCTCGCGCTGCGCCATATTCGCAATCCCCGCCAGCGGCGAGCGCAAATTCCTCTCCACATCGACAGCGAGCGCCTTCAGCGGTGAAATGTACAGAACGCGGCAGCCTTCTTCCTTCGCCGGCTCGCGCAGCATCAGCTTGTCCAGGCACCACAGAAACGCCGTCAGCGTTTTGCCAGTCCCGGTTGGCGCCAGGATCAGCGTCGACTCCCCGCGCGCGATCGAAGGCCAGCCCTCCCGCTGCGGCGGCGTCACACCCTCAAACACCGCGCGAAACCACGCCGCCGTAATAGGATGAAACAGTTCGAGCACATCACCCGGGCCAGCGACCCTGGTCGCCACCTTAGGCTCTGCGCTTGCGGTCTTCTTTCCGGCGACCGTCTTCTTTCCGCCCACAGCCAAGCGTGCGCTCCAATCCGGACAGTACCCGCCCGCATCATTGGATGCTAACCAACTGTCCGGGAAGCTCTGATACTCTTATCGACTCACTATGCCGCAACACAAACAATCCGTCCCCCTCTCCACCCAGGAGCGCTCCAACCTCATCTCGCGGGCCGAAGCCGCCGCCCAGCACTCCTACTCGCCCTACTCCCACTTTCGTGTCGGAGCCGCTCTCCTCCTCGAAGACGGCAACATCATCACCGGCTGCAACGTAGAAAACTGCTCCTACCGCCTGACCAGCTGCGCCGAACAAGGTGCCATCGCCCGCGCCGTAGCCGAACACGG
>CAZZYB010000543.1:0-2801 GCA_964658125.1 uncultured Acetobacteraceae bacterium
AATCACGGGGTCGATCCTTACAACTCCAGTAAACCAGTCAGCCGGCCCCTTGCCCGACGGCCGCGATCCAGCTCGTTTAATTTCCATTGCTTTCCCTCCGTGATGCACTCGTGCCTGAACGCAGAATGCCCCCACTCAGAGTATTGCAATCTCCGAGCGGGGGCACGTTTACACCGACGTTTACTGGGGGCCTGCGGACGTCTGCACACCGATCGCATCGCCCGATACCACCATGTTCACGCGGCGGTTCTGCTGCCTTCCAGCGGCAGTGTTGTTATCCGCGACCGGATTGTTCTTGCCGTAGCCGGCCGCAGTTACATTCCCGGCAGGCACGCCATTCTGGATGAGGAAGTCGTGCACCGCGTTCGCACGGTTCTCGCTCAGCTTCTGGTTGTACTCATCGCCGCCGACCGAATCCGTATAGCCTTCAACCTGTATCTTCAGGCCCGGATAAAGCTGCAGAATCGTCGCCACCTTGGCCAGGCTGACCTGCGTTCCCTGCTTCAGCGTGTACTTGCCCGTATCGAACAGCACGTCGCTCATATTGACGATCAGGCCGCGCGCACTTTCGCTTGTCTGCAGGACGGCGTTAAGTTGCGTACGCAGCTTCTCGCGAACCGCATTCGCATCTTCAGCATTCTTCTGCGCGTTCTGATTAGCAGCCGCAGCTTCGGCACGTGCATTCGCCGCTTCAGCTTCAGCGCGAGCACGAGCGGCGTCAGCCTGTGCCCGCTCAGCGGCCGCACGGTCCGCGTCTGCCTGCGCCTTCGCCGCTGCAAGCTGCGACGCTGCCGCTTCCTGCTGCGCCGCCGTCGCCTGCGCCAGCGCGCTTTCCTTGGCTTCAACGTTCATGCGGTCGCGCTCTGCAGCCTGCTTGCGCAGCGTCACCAGGCGAGCATCTTCCGCACGCGCTACAGCCGAGCGAGCATACGTAAACTCCATCTTCACGTCGCGATGTTTGGAGTTTTGAATGTCCTCCGCGTTCTTCATGTCGGTCATCGCTTCCTGCATGATGTCTGGCGAGTACTTGTCAGCACCCGTGGCGCGTGCAATACGAATAGCGTTGTGCGCTTCGTAAAGGGCAAGCGGATAATGTTCGCGGTCCGTGATCGGGTTGTCCTCAGAGTGCGCCCCGGCGGTATTCGCATACAGGCCGCGCGGCAGAAGCTGATAGTGCACATTCACCTGCTGTAACACACCCTGCGTGCGGTCGCTGAACACGTTCTTCAGCACCACCACGTCGCTCGGCTGCGAGACGGAGAAGTAAGGTTCTGCGGTAACGATCATGCCGAACGACTGGAATCCAGTCGTCACATCGAGGCTCGCCTTATCGCCGGCGAGCTCCAGCTCGCCCAGGTTCTGCGGACGCCCATCCGCCGAAATCACCCACAACACGTACGTCAGATACTCCGGGCCGAAACCGTTCGCCGGCGACAGCCCATCGAACTTTACCTGCATGTGAGTCTTGCCCGTCTGCGGATCGATCTTGCCTTCGCCTTTCGCGCCGGGCATCAGATCGGTCCCGATGAAATTCACGTGAGTCGAGCCGCTGCGGTTCAGATAGTTGACCGCATCCAGTTCACGTTGGACCACCTTCACATGATAGATGTAGGTGCCGTTCGGCCCTTCCGTAATCACCTGCGCCGAGCGCGCTCCGGGGCCAACCGTCGTCGGGTTAGGTTCCTGCGCAACCGCCGTAGCCGTACCAGCCAACAACATCAGCGGCAGGGTCGCCGCAATCTTTTTTCCAAATGCGTACATGGGGTTCTCCTTGGTGTTGAGCCGCGGCGAGACACAGCCGTAGCCCGCGCCGGAATTGGCGCGTCAACAAGTCGGATGCCCTGTTTGCGGGATAAGTAGTCCAAAATCGAAGAAGAAACTGGGAAATGCCTGACCCCCGCGGGGTTGCCAGCGATTGAGAATTTCCGACACTTTTGGGTCCAAAAGCGAACGCTGACCCCGCGGATGGAACTGGCTACTGCCCCAGGATCGCCACCCCGCCCACATCCATGCTGTGCGCAATACGTTCCTTCCACTCCGCCGGACCCGTAATATGCACGCTCGTCCCCTTCGCATCGACCGCGACCGTCACCGGCATATCCACCACGTCAAACTCGTAAATCGCCTCCATGCCGAGATCTTCAAACGCCACCAACCGCGAGTGCTTAATCGCCTTTGACACCAGGTAAGCCGCGCCCCCCACCGCCATCAGGTACACCGCCTCGTTATCGCGAATCGCATCGATCGCCGCTACCCCCCGCTCAGCTTTGCCAATCATCCCGAGCAGGCCCGTCTGCTCCAGCATCTGCCGCGTGAACTTGTCCATCCGAGTCGCCGTCGTCGGCCCCGCAGGCCCAACAACTTCATCGCGCACCGCGTCCACAGGGCCGACGTAATAGATAAACCGCCCCTTGAAATCTACAGGTAGCTTTTCGCCCTTGGTCAGCATGTCGGTCAGGCGTTTGTGCGCCGCGTCGCGCCCGGTCAGCAGCTTGCCATTCAGCAACAGGACCTCGCCCGGCTTCCACGTCTTCACTTCTTCCTTCGTCACCGTGTCGAGATTCACGCGCGTCGCACCCCGGGCTTCGTACGTCAGCTTCGGCCAATGCTCCAGCGACGGCGGATCGAGATAAACCGGCCCGCTGCCATCCATCACAAAGTGGGCATGACGTGTAGCCGCGCAGTTCGGAATCATCGCCACCGGCAGGTTCGCTGCATGAGTCGGCCACTCCAGAATCTTCACATCCAAAACAGTCGTAAGCCCGCCCAGCCCCTGCGCCCCGATCCCCAGCGCGTTCACC
>CAZZYB010000544.1:0-1363 GCA_964658125.1 uncultured Acetobacteraceae bacterium
TCTTCAGGCGTTCCGTTGAGCTGCTTTTCGGCAAGCCGGATGGCGTCTTCGAGCTTGCCCGCATCTGCAAGCTGGCGGGCGTACATGAGCTGAACTTCGCGGTTTTTGGGTTGCGCCTTGGCGGCTGCGGCTGCGGCTGTAGTGGCTGCGGCCCATTGATGCGCGTCGCGGTAGGTGTCGACCTCGCCTTCAGCTCCACGTTGAACGTAATCGCCGCCCAGGGTCGCAAGCTGCTTGAAGGCGGCAATGGATTCGGCTGTCTTGCCCTGCTCGCGGTAGACAATGCCGAGACGATCGAGGAAGATGCTGCGGTTGCTGGTTTCGCCTCCGTTGTATTTGCCGTCAGGGTGCTCTGTGCTGGCGAGGAGGGACTTGAGAGTGCTGATGGCTTCATCGTAACGGCCGAGGGAGTCGTAAGTGAGAGCTTCGTTGTAGCTCAGCTCCGGGTTGTCGGTGACGATGGCTTTGGCCTTCTTGAGGGTCGCCAAGGCTTCGTCATACTTGCCTTCGCGACGCTCTATGTCGGCAGCCCGGATGAGTGACTGGGCGTCCTGGGGGTCGGTGTGGACCAGGTCCTCGTAGACTTTTCCGGCTTCGGCAACTTTGCCGGCAGCGATCAGGGAGTTCGCTAGACCGCGCTTGGCGTCGGCGTTCTCGGGGTCAATGTCGAGCGAGCGCTTGTAGGCGGCGGCAGCTTCCTTCGGCTTCTTTTGCGTGTCGTAGATGCCCGCGAGTGCGAACTCCATGCGCGCGCTGCGGTCGTCCTCGGGGATGCTGGTGAGGGCCGTGACTGCCTTGTCCATCTGGCCCTGCTCTGTGTAGAGGCGCGCGATGTTGAGGATGACTTCTTCGGAGGTGCCGTCGATGCGCTGGGCTTCCTTGAACTCGGCTTCGGCCTTTGCTGTGTCGTGATTTAGGCCATAGAGCTGGCCGAGCAGCAGGCGGGTTTCGAGGTCGTTGGGCTTGAGCTTCGCGATGGTCTGATACTCCTTTAGCGCGAGCTGGAGCATCTGGGTGGACTGCGGACCTTGCATGTCGCCGAGAGAGCGGAGATAGACACGGCCGAGCAACTGGTGGGCGCGGACGTCATCCGGGTGCTTGGTGACCTGGTCCTGAGCCGTGGAGACGGCTTCGCGGATTCGGCCTAGGGTGAAGTAGAGTTCGGGGAGGCCGTCCTGCAACATGCGGGACTCGGGGTCTACGCCCAGGGCGAGCTTGTATTCTTCGACAGCTTGGGTCGCGTAGTCCTGGCGGCCGTTGGCGGCGGCCATTTCGGCGTACATCTTGGAGAGGCTGTAGTGGTAGTAGGCTGAGCCGCGGTCTTCAGATTTGGAGTCGGTCGGGGTCTGCGCAATGAGATTGG
>CAZZYB010000544.1:1373-2780 GCA_964658125.1 uncultured Acetobacteraceae bacterium
AGCGTGAAGGCGGAGAGGCGAATGACACCAGCGTGAAGCCTTGGACTCATGAATGGTTTCCCTTTGCGGCAGTTTATCCCTAAATGCTTCCGTTCCCTGATGTTTAGACGGCTAGCGACCCCGTTTGGATGCGACGTGATTTACCCGTGTCGGAAATGGCGGATACCTGTAAATACCATTGCGATGCCTAGTTTGTCAGCGGCTTCCATCACTTCCGTATCGCGAACCGAGCCGCCCGGCTGGATGACGGCTGTGGCACCGGATTTCACGACGGTCTCGAGGCCATCAGGAAAGGGGAAAAAGGCGTCCGAAGCGGCGACCGTGCCGACGAGCGGCAGGACCGCTTTCATGGCGCCGAATCGGGCCGCATCGACGCGGCTCATCTGGCCGGCGCCGATGCCGACGGTCTGGCCAAAGCTGTCGTCGAGGCGGGCGTAGACGATGGCGTTCGATTTGACGTGCTTGCAGACGGTCCAAGCGAAGAGGAGCGCGCCTATCTCGGCGGGGGTTGGAGGACGTTTGGTGACGGTTTTGAGGTCGTCGCGGGTGAGGATGTGGGCATCGGCGTCCTGGATAAGGTAGCCGCCGGAGACTGGCTTGACCATGTGCTTTGCGGCGGCTGGATTGATCTTGACGACGCGGAGATTCTTCTTTGCGGCGAATACAGCGAGGGCTTCGGCGGTGAAGTCCGGCGCGACGATGGCTTCGACGAAGAGCTTGGCTATTTCTGCGGCGGCTTCGGCGTCGACCGCGCGATTGATGCCGATGACCCCGCCGAAGGCAGAAATGGGGTCCGCCTCCAGGGCCCGTTTGTAGGCTTCCGCAGGGGTTGTTCCGATGCCGACGCCGCAGGGGTTGGTGTGCTTGATGATGGCGACGGCGCAGGCTTCGAAGTCGCTGGCGAGCGCCCAGCAGGCGTCGAGGTCTACGAGATTGTTGTAGCTGAGTTCCTTGCCCTGCAGCTGCTTGGCTCCGGCGATGCCTGTGCCCGAACCATCGACATAGACGGCGGCGCGCTGGTGGGGGTTCTCGCCGTAACGCAATGTGGCGGAACGGCCGGCGACTACTCGGAGGGTTTCCGGCATGGGGTTTTCGGGTGCGGAGTTGATGGTGCATTCGGCTGCCGCGAAGTGCGACTCGAGGGTCGTGGCGATGGCGGAGTCGTAGGCAGCGGTAGTGGCGAAGGCCTGGCGGGCGAGGCGCCATCGAGTTTCGTGGCCCAGGGCACCGTCGTTGGCTCTCAATTCTGAGATAAGGATGGGGTACTCGGCGGGACTGGAGACTACGGCTACGTCGGCGAAGTTTTTGGCTGCGGAGCGGAGCATCGAGGGGCCACCGATGTCGATATTTTCAATCAATTCTTCGAAGGCGACTCCGGGGCGGGATGCGGTCTTCTCGAAGGCGTAG
>CAZZYB010000545.1:0-2775 GCA_964658125.1 uncultured Acetobacteraceae bacterium
TAACAACTAACAACTAACAACCCTTCACCTAGGGTTTGCCTTCTTCGACCTGGGATCTTTACCGTTCAACAGATCTTCCAGTTCCGCCTTGAACTCCCGCACGTCTTTGAAGTCGCGATAGACACTCGCGAACCGAATGTACGCGACCGTATCAATATCTTTGAGCCGGTTCATAATCAACTCGCCAACCGACGCCGTAGTACATTCGCGCCCTTCGGAGTCGATCACGAAAGCCTCCGTAGCGTCGACAATCTCCTGCATCTGCGCCACCGAAACCTTGCGCTTCTGGCACGAATGTAGCAGCCCTGCAAGCACCTTCTGGCGATCGAACCGCTCGCGGCGTCCGTCCTTCTTCACCACCATGTAGGGGATTTCGTCGATGCGCTCGTACGTAGTAAAACGCTTGTTGCAGCGCTCGCACTCGCGCCGCCGCCGTATCGAGTCCGCCTCCTTGCTTTCGCGGGAGTCGATCACTTTATCCTGAATAAACGCGCAAAAAGGACATTTCATTTCCCCTAGAGTTTAGCAGTCAGATGAATCCCTGGGACTTCGGCACAAATCGCCGGCCCTCTCGTGCAGGTAAACCGTCTGAATCTCGAAAATCTAAGCACCCGTCCCATGCTTCCCGCACGCCAGCACCCATACAATCAAATCATGATGCAGTTGCACCAGGTTGATGTTGTCGGAGTCGGTTTGAACGCCACCGACACACTCATTCCGCTCGCCGAATTCCCCGAACGTGGCTCAAAGACCGAGTACGACATCGAGCGCGTCACTCCCGGAGGCCAGGTCGCCTCCACAGTAGTCGCCTGCCAGGCCTGGGGCCTCAGCACCCGCTACGTCGGCAAGCTCGGCGACGATGACGCGGCCGCACTGCACGCCCGCGAGTTCCTGCGTACCGGAGTCGAAGCCCAGCTCATCAACGTCACCGGCGCAACCAGCGCCCGTTCTCTCATCATCGTCGATCGTCAGGGCGAACGTACCGTCTTGTGCCGCCGCGATGAACGCCTGATTCTGCGCCCGGAAGAGTTGAAGCGCGACTGGATCACAACCGCGCGCATCCTGCACGTGGACGGCCACGACACGGCCGCCGCCACACTCGCCGCAAGCTGGGCGCGAGCCGCGAAGATCCCCGTAGTCGCCGACCTCGACGAGACCTACCCCAGCGTAGACGCGCTCATCGAAAATGTCGATTACCTCATCGTCAGCCGCGATTTCCCGCAGCGCCTCACCGGCGAGCACAACCTCAAAGCAGCGCTCCAGCAGATTCAACAGCGCTACGGCTGCGCACTCACGGCCGCCACGCTGGGCCCCGATGGCGTGCTCGCATGGGATGGCCATAACTTCCACCACGCCGCGGCCTACCAGGTCCCTGTAGTCGATACAACAGGCGCAGGCGACATCTTTCACGCCGGCTTTATCTTCGGCGTGATGCAAGGTTGGCCGCTCGCCCGCCAGTTGGACTTCTCCTGCGCAGCCGCCGCCATGAACTGCATGATGGAAGGCGCGCGCGGCGGCATCCGCTCCGTTGCCGAAATCGAAGCCCTCATGGCCGCCACACCACGCTATCTCACGCCCAGCGACGCGTCGGTTTTGTCGCTGGCGAGCTAACCCGGATCGTTGCTCACCTACACCAAAAGCCGCTTCCATGAAATTCGCGTCCGGCTTGAGAACCATGCCCCCACAAGCAGGCTGAATGCATTTCTCTGGGAGTTCTTTCTATTTGTTTTCAAACAAGGTTGGGCATGCCTGTTCGGAGCAATTCTTCTAGCTCTGGTCCTGCTAACAGAACTATTCTGGCCACATCACGCCTGGCTCGCGCGTTATGACTTTCTATTTCTTTGCGCTCTAGGCGTGCAGGCGCTATTACTTCTCCTGCGCATGGAAACGGTCCGTGAAGCGAAGATCATACTGGTCTTCCACATCGTCGGCACAGTGATGGAGTTATTCAAAACACAAGTGGGTTCGTGGGTCTATCCCGAAGCCAACTTCTTTCGCATTGGCCATGTACCGCTCTTCTCCGGCTTCATGTACGCGTCGGTAGGCAGCTTCATGGCACGGTCTACCCGCATCATGGATATGCGATACACCCATTATCCAAATACGAAACTAACCATTGCGCTTGCGGTGCTGATTTACCTGAATTTCTTCACGCACCATTTCGTACCAGACATGCGCATTTTACTTTTCGTTGTTATTGCTCTCGCTTATGGACGAACCTGGGTCTACTATCGCCCCTACCGGAAGTTTCGTCGCATGCCGCTGCTGCTCGGCTTTGGTTTGGTCGCACTATTTATCTGGGCTGCAGAAAACATAGGAACCTTCGCCAATATCTGGGTCTATCCTGACCAACGATATGGCTGGCACCTGGTGCACTTCAGCAAGTATGGTTCATGGCTGATGCTGATGATCATCAGCTTCATCCTGGTAGCCCTGGTCCACCCTCCGCGCCTGCCGCCAGACCCCCCCTCCCAGATCCGCTGATAGACTAGGCTCTTCCCCGACTCGCCTGGAGGTCCGCCCGTGTCCTTACGACTCATCTGCCCGCTTCTCATGCTCGCGACCGCCGCAACCGCGCAGGACCTTACGCAAACCATCAACACGAACCTCCCCGTGCTCGTAGACACCTACAAAGACCTCCACGCCCATCCCGAACTCTCGCATCATGAAGAGCGCACCTCCGCGCTGCTTGCCACCGCCCTCCGCGCCGCCGGCTACACCGTCACCGAGCACGTAGGCAAATACCCCGACGGCACCCAGGCTTTCGGCTTAGTC
>CAZZYB010000546.1:0-386 GCA_964658125.1 uncultured Acetobacteraceae bacterium
TTGATGGCGCTACTGGTGGAAGGCGGCGCCGGTGATGCTGAGTTGATGAAGCAGTTGCCGCCTCCGCAGTGGTTTCGCGGGGAAGATGGGCTGTCGACGGTGATGGCGCTGATCGGGGCGCTGGAGTTGGAGCCGCAGCAGTTGGGGTCTGAGGGTGTGCTGGTGCTCGAAGAGCTGCGGGAGTATGCCGTGGTGCTGCGGAAGACCGCTGAGCGCGGATTGCGGTGGCACATGGCGGTTAGTTTTCGCTAAGACTTCAATTCGACTGAAGGCAGGGAATGGTGGATGAATTCCTGGTCGTCGCGGGGGAGGTCGGTGAAGAGGGTTGGGTGGTCCTGGGGGCGTTGGGATTTTTGGTTGATGCGGTTTTTGAGGCTCCAGGTTTT
>CAZZYB010000546.1:396-2773 GCA_964658125.1 uncultured Acetobacteraceae bacterium
GTTTTGGCGGGGTGTTGGGGGTCGGGGTCGGCGGGTTCTTGCGCGGGCAGGTCGTAGCGGGTGTAGTCGATGATCTGCTCGGGGGTGTTGAGGTGCCAGTCGCGGAGGGTGGCGAGGCGGAGGTGCTGGTTCATGTACCACTTGATTTCGAGGTTGTTGTAGGAGTCGCCGAGGCCGGAGCCGCGTTCGAGGAAGCTGTAGTTCCATTTAGCGTTGGTGGGGTAGTGGTTGCGCCAGATGCTGCCGTACTCGCCGAAGGTGATGAAGCGGGTGTCGGGCCAGCGCTTTTTTGTGTCGGAGACCCAGAGGTCGAGGGCGTTGCAGATGAGGTCTTTGCCGAACTCGTGGACTAGCTGGGCTTCCCAGATGTTGGTGACCCAGCCGAAGTGGTTGCGCTGGAAGCCGTCGTCGAAGTGGATGGACTGGGTGTGCATGACTTCGCGGTGGCCGAGGTCCAGGCCCCAGCCTACGTAGGTTTCGATGGGGCCTACGCCGCGGCGGCTGTTGTATCCGGTGATGGCGTGGCCGAGGGAGCCGGTGCGGCGGGCGCAGATGAAGTCCATCGTCCAGCCATCTAGATTGACGCAGTCGATGAAGTCGGCGGAGGTTTGGGCTGGTTTGCAGAAGTGCTGCGTGGATGGGTAGAAGGGGTAGGAGGGTGAGCCGTCGGCGCCGCCTCCGTCTACGGCTTCCTGGCTCCAGATGACGGCGTGGGCGGTGTGGATGTTTTCCTTCTCGGCGAGGTATTGGAGGTTGTTGGCGGAGAGGAAGCCTCCCATGATGGCCTGGGGGCGGTAGCTGCTGCCTACGATGTGGGTGATGAGCTGGATGGCTTCGGTCATCTCCTGGTTGATGCGGGCGCGGGGGAGATACATGGCGGGGAAGTAGCCGGGGAAGTAGGAGAACTCGTCGCCGAACTTTTGGACGCAGTCGGCGGCGTAGGCGCGGATTTGCTGGTAGTTGGGGCGGGGGTCTTCAAGGGCGTTGAGGGTGAATCCCCAGGTGAGACGGCCCTCCGGATTGTGGCGGGTGAAGGCTTCGCGCATGGACCGGACGCCGTCGAGGGTGTGCCAGCTACTTTCGTCGCGGGGGTGGAGCTTGACGTCGCGCGAGACTTCCCAGGGGGTGGTGCGGACCATGATGCAGAAGCTGACGAAGCGGTTTCCGAGGAGGGGTGTGGGCGGCGGTGCGAGGAGTTTGGCGAGGGTGCGCGGGGCGGTGGCTAGTTGAGCTGCGGCCAGGGCGGAGCCGGCTATCAGGGTGCGTCGGTTCATAGGCTGTCGTTGCCTCGGGTCAGGATTCCTTGTCTTGTTCATCCTACGAGGCTGGAACCCCTCCAGGAATAAAGCGGCGGTCTGAAACGATCGCCCGGTGATCAGCACCATCTTCATGAGCGGTCCGTTGGCAGGCACTCATCCACACCAGGGATTATTTCGAACCGTCCTGGATTTGTTTGGAAGAGGAGAACGTTATGACGAACGAGAACAGCAAGATCGAGCGGAAGTTGATCACGGTCGATGTTAAGTTTCAGGGCCAGGAAAAAGGGGATGAGACTCCGGCAGGTCGTGCGTATCTTTTCGACTCGGCCGGGCGCTTCGTCGACTCCAAACTTGTGGACGGAAAACCGCTGGCGTTTTCTGTAGAGCCTGGACCCCGGTATCAATTTCGAATTGGACCGGACCTGATGGAAGGCGAGAAGGTCCTGCCGGCGAATTTTGTTGAAATGCTGAACAAAGCCAATGCGATCACGCAGGATTACATTCCGGCTCTTCATGGAGCGTCGTTGGGCGTCGTGGTCGAGCGCCCCAATTGGTTGTGCTGGCTCTTCCCGACGTGCATTCATGTTCATGGCACGGTGCGCAAGTTGCTGAACCCGGGTAGCGCTCGACCGGCTTACGCCACCATCTGCCAAGGGACGGTGCAGATCTTCCAGGTCGACCTGGCGTGCACACTGGACGCGCTGGCGCCCTCTCATGTGTACATCCTGCGAGACCGACTGGTCGAGCGGCTGGCGACCCAGATTCCGCACATTGACCCGGGCGATCCAGGGCCGGAAAGTGTCGTCGCGAGGCTGACGAGTGCGCGACGCAGCCAGGTCAGCGCCGGACTGAAGAGTGCGTCCGTTCAGGTGGTGAGTGGTTCCGCGGTTGCGAACAGCAGTGCGCTGGGGAGGTTCAAACCGGCGGCTTCGTTGGCGGAAGCAGCGGCGACTCTGCGCGTGCTGGAGGGCAACAATCTGAAGCAGTATCTTGTGGTGAACAAGTCGCTGCTGTTCTGGCTGTGGTGTGAGTTGATTCCTGACTGGGCGTTCTGTTGGCAAGAGATTACCGAAGTGCTGATCCAGTCCGACGGTTCCTTTTCGGCGCGGATCTGTCTG
>CAZZYB010000547.1:0-2772 GCA_964658125.1 uncultured Acetobacteraceae bacterium
ACTGGATGCGATGGAACAACCTGGGCATTGCGTATCTCGATCAGTTGCAATATGGCGGCGCCATAGAAGCTTTCAGCGAGGTGGTGAAATTGCGTCCCGATTACCAGGATGCGTACACCAACATCGGTTTGACCGACATCGCTTGGGAGAAGTACGGCTCCGCGCGTGCCAGCCTGACGAGAGCCCTGGCACTGGGCCTAGACAATGCGCGCGCGCTGTATTACATGGCGTTAGTGGAAAGGGAGGCGGGAAACGACAAGCAGGAACTGGCGGACTTTCAGAAGGTCGTTGCCCAGTACCCACAGTCGCGCGATGCGCGGCGTCAGTTGGGCGTGTCTTACTACCACATGGACAGATCTGAAGAGGCCAAAGAACAATTCGAGGCGTTGCAGGCCATCGACCCCGACGATCCGGCCGCACATTACAATCTCGGAATTCTTTATGCCCGCCTTGGAATGAAAGACAAAGCCGCTGAGCAGGTGGCGCTTTTCAAGACTAAGAAAGTGGACCCGGAAGCGCCCACCTACTCGTTCGACTTTCTCAAAAAACATCCCGAAATCTCGACGGAGAGTGTGCCTTGGCACATGCACACGGATGCTTCACCCGGGGCTGCCGCCGCCGCCCCACAGCACCACTGAGGCCACGCATGCAAACGCTGCACCGCATTCTGCTCATCGTCCTCTTCTGTTTCCCCCTGGTCGGCCAGACTGAGGACAGATGTCTGTGGCTTAACGCCGCCACCGCTGGAGGCATCCTGAACGGTATGGTCGCTGTGCAGGTATCCAGGCCAGCGGCTGACTTACCGCATGTCCAAACCGCCAACGCGACTTCCAGCGCCGGCCCCATAAGCGCCAACGCTACCGCCACCACGTATGCTGACGTCGGGGTAGACGACGCGGTCTGCGTCTTTAACCGGACTCCCTCAGGCACCGGCCAACTGCGGGTTCAGGTACGAACCATGAGCGACCCGGCAAAGGCGTTTCAGTCCTACATAAAGCGGTGCGGTTCACGTGGCACTCCGCTCAAGGCCATCGGCAATGAAGCACTGCTCTGCGACTCCAGGGGCAAGGGGGCGCCGGAGCAGGTCGTCGGGCGGGTGCGGGACCGCGTCTTCGTTGTAGATCTGAGTGTGACCGATCCGTCCATCACAGCAGCCACATTGCGTGAACAAGCTCAGAGCGCAGCTCAGATCGTGGCGGGCAACTTGTTTTAGCAGCAACTCCAAAGATTTCGCCGCGTCAACTGCGATGGTCAACGAGGATAAGGATGGTCGGCACGAGCGGATTCGAACCGCTGACCTCTACCGTGTCAAGGTAGCGCTCTAACCAACTGAGCTACGCGCCTGCGCGGTGCATTTCGTTATCATAGCAAAAGCTGAAGTAGCATCGGTCTGCCGGGGCTGCGGCTGCGACGAACGGAATCCCTTGCTGAAAGAACTGCGCCTCGCGCCCAACCTCCTCACTTTTCTTCGCCTGTGCCTGATCCCCTTTCTCGTGATCGCGGTGTTGGAGGCGCACTACCCCACCGCTCTCACTCTTTTTGTCGTCGCCGGGCTCAGCGATGGCCTGGATGGCATGGCCGCGCGCTTGCTCAAGCAACAAACGGTGATCGGCCAGTACCTCGACCCCATCGCCGACAAGCTCTTGCTCAGCACCCTCTTTCTCGTCCTCATGCACCAGGAGCTGGTGCCGCGGCGCGTCACCGTCCTGGTATTCAGCCGCGACCTTGGAATTCTGATTGTTTCGTCGCTGCTCTTCATCAGCCTTGGCATTCGCGACTTCCGCCCCACCATCTACGGCAAGGCCAGCACCTGCGCCCAGATCCTCACACTATTTCTGGTCCTGCTGTGCCAAATTTACGGGCCCAGGCCGCTTACGATGCTCCGCCTGGTTGCGCTTGACGCGACGGCCGTACTCACGATTCTCTCCGCCCTGAACTATGCGTGGCGCACCGCGCGCCGTCTGGCCATTGCCGAGGCGCAATAGCGTGGTTTCCAAAAACGCACGTTCAATGACAAACTATTGCCAGCGGTTTTCAGCCGGTTTAACTTGATTGAAACAGTTTTGAAGGCCCAAATGTCTGAGACGATTCAAGCCCGCGTACTGCGAGTGATAGCGACCACCCAGCGAATTCCCGTGGAAAAGGTCAAACCCGACAGCACCTTCGAAGAGTTGGGCATTGATTCGATGGACAGCATCAACATCCTCTTCGACCTCGAAAGCGAGTTCGATATCGAGATCAAGGATGAGGACGCGAAGAAAATTCAGACCATCCGGGAAATGATCGACGGCGTCACCTACCTGGTGAATGCCAAGCAAAATCCCACTCCACACGCCGCCACAGAATAGATTTTGTTACCCTCGGACCAGCGGCATTCCTTCAGAAAACGGTGTAAATGCGAGTAGTCATATCAGGAATGGGCGTGATCAGCGCCCTGGGGCGTGACCGGCAGCAATTTTGGCAATCGCTGGCAGATGGCCGGTCCGGAATCGGTCCCATTCCGCCGAATGTCGGCCCCGACCCTGAAATGGGGATGAACCAGGTCCGTTTCAAGAACGGCGCCGCCGTGGTTGGGTATGACTCCGAGGCTTACTTTCCTCGCAAAGCGGCCAGCTTCATGGATCGTTTTGCTCAATTCACCGTGATCGCCACCCGGGAAGCGCTTGCCCAGGCCAATGTGGAGTGGACAGAGGATCTGCGGGAACGTACCGCCATCATCACCGGAACCTGCATGGGTGGACGGTTCACCGAAGAAGCCGGGTATTGGGAGCT
>CAZZYB010000548.1:0-2756 GCA_964658125.1 uncultured Acetobacteraceae bacterium
GCGGTCGAGGTGGACGAGGACGACGAGAAGCTGCGCCTGATCTCCGGCTTCGCCCAGGCCCCAGTATTTCCCGGCAACGGACGCATCGTAGCCTCATGGTTTCCCACCGCGGAAAGAGGCCGCGCGTCGGCCGTCTTTAATTCCTCGCAATATTTTGCATTGATGATCTTTGCACCTATCTTCGGCTGGCTAACTCATATCTCCACCTGGAAGAGCTGCTTCTGGTTCATGGGCGCGCTTGGCATCGTTTTCGCAACCATCTGGTTTACTGGCATTCACGGCGTCAAAGACCATCCCAGGGTATCTGCGGAAGAAGTCGATTATATCGAGCGCGGCGGCGGCTTGGTTCACACAGATTCACGGACCACCGTCGTCAAAGGCAACCCACTTACCTGGACAGCCATTAAACTACTGCTAAGTCAACGGATGCTCGTTGGCATTTACATCGGTCAATACTGCATAACAACCCTCACTTGGTTCTTCATCAGCTGGTTTCCAATCTATCTCGCCGAAGCTCGCCACATGTCCATCATGAAGGTAGGCTTTGCGGCCGCGGTGCCCGCGCTTTGCGGCGGTTTCGGCGGTGTTCTCGGCGGCGCAGTCTCCGACAAGCTCCTCCATGCAGGCCGCTCTCTCAGCTTTGCCCGCAAAGCACCCATCATGGCCGGCATGTTGCTATCCGTAACCATGATCGGCTGTAACTACGCCCACACCCAGACCATCATGTTGCTCCTGATGTCGATCTCTTTCTTCGGCAAAGGTTTCGGCGCCTTGGGCTGGACGGTCATCTCCGACACTTCACCAAGACAAATGGCCGGACTTAATGGAGCTTTATTCAACCTGATAGGAAATATGGCGGGGATAACCACACCTATTATTATCGGCTACATCCGCCAGAAGACAGGCTCCTTCGACGATGTGCTGATCTTCGTCGGGGTCACTGCAATTTTTGCAATCATCAGCTACGGTCCACTCGTCGGCGAAATTCACCGCCTGGACTTCAGCGCTGCACCCAACCCCTAAGTCTCTCGTATGGAATACTGAAAACGTCGCCTTACTCCGCCGCGACAGGAGACAAACTTCATGCCCGATTGGCCAGCGCACCTGCCGCGCAACAGCTTCAAACAGGCACTCGCCACGTGCGAAAAGCAGATCGGTCTCTGGAGCGGCCTCGCCAGTCCTATCGCAGCCGACATCCTCGCCGGCGCCGGCTTCGCTTGGATCGTCATTGACGGCGAGCACGCGCCCAACGACATCCCGTCCCTCCTCGCGCAACTACAGGCCATGCGCGGCGGCACAGCCGAACCTGTCTTCCGCCTCCCATGGAACGATCCCGTCCTCATCAAGCGAGCGCTCGACGTAGGCGCCCGCTCCCTCATCGTCCCCTTCGTGCAAAACGCCAAGGAAGCCAGCGCAGCAGTCGCCGCCGCACGCTACCCTCCCCTCGGCTCACGAGGCGTCTCCGTCGGTCCGCGCGCCAACGACTACGGCCGCGTCAAAAACTACCACCGGAACGCGCATCTCGACACCTGCATCATCGTGCAACTCGAAAGCCGCGCCGCGCTCCTCGAAATAGAAGCGATCGCCGCAATCGACGGTGTTGACGGGCTCTTCATCGGCCCCAGCGATCTCGCCGCCGACTTCGGCCATCTCGGCAACCCGCTCCACCCCGAAGTCCAGAACGCCATCACTGACGCCGCCACACGCATCCGCGCCACAGGTAAATCCGCCGGCACACTAGCCGGCGACGTCGAGGACGTTGACCGTCTCTTCACCCTCGGCTTCAACTTCACCGCCGCGGGCAGCGACGTCGGCATCCTCGCCCGCACTGCAGAGCGCATCGCCGCCCGCTTCCGCACCAGCTAAGGATTCGCACCCGATAGGAGTACCTCATGGCAACACTAGGATTCATCGGCCTCGGCATCATGGGCCGCCCCATGCTCAAGAACCTGCTGAAGGCCGGACACACCGTCGTAGCCTACGGCATCAACGCCACAAAACTCGACGCCTGCGTAGCAGACGGAGCGCAGCGCGCCGCCTCCAATCGCGAAGTTGCCGAACGCGCGGAAATCATCTTCACCATGCTCCCCGACGGCCCCGAGGTAGAGCAGGTCGTCCTCGGACCCGCAGGCATTCTCGAAGGCGCCCGCCCCGGTTCCCTCATCGTCGACATGAGTTCCATCAACCCATTGGTCTCCCAGAAAATCGCCGCAGCCTGCGCTCAGCACAAGGTCGACTTTCTCGACGCTCCCGTAAGCGGAGGCGAGCCCAAAGCTGTCGAAGGAACTCTCGCCATCATGGTGGGCGGAGACGAAGCCGTCTTCCAAAAAGCCGAGCCTTTCCTCAAATGCATGGGCTCAAAAGTCACACTCACCGGCGCTGTTGGCGCAGGCAACGTCACAAAACTCGCCAACCAAATCATGGTCGCCTGCAACATCGCCGCCATGGGCGAAGCTCTCACTCTCGCCACCCGTTGCGGCCTCGATCCGGCCGTCGTAGTCAACGCCGTCAAAAGCGGTCTAGCCGGCAGCACCGTGCTCGAACTCAAAGCACCCATGCTCATCGCCAGGAACTTCAAACCCGGTTTCACCATCAAGCTGCACCAGAAGGATCTGCGCAATGCTCTACTTACAGCGGAAGCCAACGAAGTCGCGCTCCCACTTACCGCTCTCGTGCAGCAAATGTTGCTTTCGCTGATGAGCCACGGAAAGGGAGCGCTCGATCACTCCGCGATCGCCACCTTTCTCGAAGATATT
>CAZZYB010000549.1:0-2750 GCA_964658125.1 uncultured Acetobacteraceae bacterium
TAACAAGCGACGGCGTCGCTCCCCTTCTACTCTCCTCTGGGTTGTCATTCCCGAAGGTAATCTGTTTGCGTAGCTCCTGTTGCTTCCAGGTACGTCAGAGATTCAGCCCTGACAGTCAACAGCCGCATGAGGCGGGTGAGAGCCCCCCGGTACCTTTGCCTAAGCTCCTCGCCGCACCATCAACCAGTAAGCGATCCCACCCAACTCCGCAATCACCAGCAACTCCAAATCAAACGCCACATTCCCAAACGTAGGCGCGGCATGCGGAGCCAGCGCAAACAACGACAGCGACAGCACCACCAGCCCAACCAGAGCCGTCTTCCGCCCCAAGGCCATCGGCGCCCGCTGCTTCCGCAGCGGTGGCAACGCTGCCCGCACCCGCGCAGCAAAATCCAAGGGCACATTGACTACCGGCGCAGACTCCAGCCGCCGCGTCAACACCGCCTCGAACTCCTGGTCTACGCTCTCGTCCTGCATCTTCCAAGGGTACTTCATGCTATGCCTCCGACTCCAACCACGAGCCCGCCCTTCGCCAACTTGTTGTCCGGGCGGCTTGGCGATTCGCATCCGCCGAGCCGTGCTCGCAGCTTTTCACCCAGCCGCTTCCGCCCGCGATGCAGATGTGTCCGCACCGTATTGATCGGCAAACCCAGCGCCACGGCGATCCCCTCATAGCTGCATTCTTCCTGGTGATACAGCACCAGTACCGCCCGCTCCACTTCCGGTAAGGCCAGCAGCTCTTCATCGACAGCCCGCGTCACATCGGCATCCGCCATCAACTGCTCCGGCGTCCGTGCATGTTGGCCCGCCAGGTCGTCCCCGGCAAAGTTCTCCAGCCACTCTCCACCGTCTTCTTCAATGAAGGCTGGCTCCGCCGCAACATGCGCACGTTCCTTCCGGCGCCGCTTCCACTCATCCTGCGAAAGGTTCACCACAATCCGATAAAGGTAAGTCGACACGGTAGCATCCCCGCGAAACTCCGGCAGCGCACGGTATAGCCGCAGAAACGCTTCCTGCGCCAGGTCCTCCACATGTGTCCCCGACCCCGTCATACGCGTGAGCGTACGAAACACCATACCCTGATGCTCTCGCACCAGCGCCTCAAAATTCTCCGGCGATGTAAGGTCTCTCCCCAATCCGTTCTACCCTCATGTCTTCTGGGCCCTGGAACCTGGAACCTGCGCACCTAGACTTCAGCATGCTCCAAAAGTTTCATCCGCACACCTGAAACTTTAGCCCCACGCCGAAGTCAAAGTTCCCCGTTGTTCAAAAGTTTGCTTTTCCGAGGAGAACCACCATGAACTTACTAGCCTTCGCTTTCAGCTCTGAACCCTTCAACAGCCCCTTCATCGTCCCCGTCGCGGGATGCATCATGATTCTCGGCATCGTCGTCGCCGGCATCTGGTCCGGCATCCGCAACCGCGAGATTCAGAGCACCGAGCGCCTCGCCGCCATCGCCAAGGGTGTCCCCATCCCACCCACGGCTGAAGAGCTCGCGCTCATCCACGGCAAGCCCTCCGTCGACGACAAGCGCCGCCGCGGAAACATTCGCCGCTGGGGCATCGTCCTGCTGGGCGCCGCAGTCGGTCTGGTTGCCTTCTTCGTCATGCTCGCCTCCGTCCTGCGCGATAGAGACGTCCTTTGCGGAGCCGCAGCCGGTCTCATCCCCTTCGGCATCGGCATCGCGCTGCTCATCGACGCTCGCATTCAGACCCGCGAGATCGAAGAGACCGTCAACGCTGGACCCCCTGCGCGTTTCGCCGCATCCGATCGCACCCTCTAAGCGCAGCAGCGTCACAAAGCAGAAGGGCCGGCGAATGTTCGCCGGCCCTTGCTTTGTTCCTCTCCCGGTTACTGAGGGGTGGTCGACGTCGTCGACTGGGTCACTGTCCTGGTCTTTGCCTTGTGATGGTGATGCTTAGCCTGCGTTGTCGTAACCGAAGCGGTGCTGGTCTGTGTCCCGGGCTCGCCGTATGTGGTCGGCGGGGTGGTAGTGCTCGTCGTCGACTGCGTGGTCGACTGGCCCGGCGCGGTCTGCGTCGTAGTGGTTGAGGTCGTCTGCGCGCACATGCAAACGCTGAGCGACAGCACCGAAACTGCAGCGCCTAGCTTTGAGAATCCAGTCATAAATTTCTCCTTTTGCAATTCAGTTCGTTTTCACATCAATCGCGCTCATGCACGACACAGAATGTAGGATGCTGCCGACGTAAAAAGAGGCTTCCATATCAACCCCATTTTCGAAATAAAACCGAGGCCGCATAACTCGGTTATTTAAACGCAAAACAAAGGGGCCGGCAAGGCGCCGGCCCCTTTACGACGTCGAATCCTTACTGCGGTGTGGTGCTATTGTTTGGCGACGTGGTGGTGTTCGGGCTGGTGGTGCTGTTCGGTGTGGTTGAATTCCGAGACCGCCGCGTACGCCGCGATCCGCTGTTCGTCTGCCCGGTTGTTGTGTCCGTGGTGGACCCCGGCGTAGTCGTGGTCGGCATGCTCGGATCGGTAGTCGTCGATCCCGGATTGCTGCCGGGCGTCGCCGTGTCGGGAGTCATGGGTGTGGTCTGACCCGGTGTGCTCGTCTGGCCAGGCGATGTCGGACTTGTCGGACTTGTAGGACTGGTTGAAGTTCCCGGAGTGGACGGGTTAGTCGGCGTCGTTTGCTGGGCAAAGGAAAGGCTGCCGCTCAACAACAGCGTCGCCGCAGCAGTGGATACGACGGAAATGCGTGAAAGACGGTTCATAGTGATCTCCTG
>CAZZYB010000550.1:0-2731 GCA_964658125.1 uncultured Acetobacteraceae bacterium
CCCCGGCCGCTCCGGCTTCTGCCAGCTCTACAAAGATGGCCGAGTCCACAACTTCCAGGTCGACGGACCTCCACCCAACTTCGGCAACGGAGGCGGCAACAACAACCAGAACTTCGGCGGCCAAACCCCCTTCGACGTCATGCGCTCCTGCAAATCCGCCGTAAGCGCCCAGTTCCCTAACGTCCCGCTCGCCTTCATCGACGTCGACCAACCCCGCGTCAACGGCGGCAGCATGCTCTCTACCTTCCGAGTCCGTCCCCCCAACTCCCGCCCCACCAGCGGCGCCTGCGACGTATTCCGCAACGGCAAAGTAAACCTCTCCTACGACCGCCGCTAACCGCCTTAACTCCGGGTGACCCATCAACAAGTCCGGGTGCCCCATCCTTTCGGCTTCATGAAAGGGTGGGGTATCGCGCAACGCGCGACCGTTCTCCCCCACCCCCCACAATTCTGTCATCTCGACCGCAGTGGAGAGACCCGCTTCATCAGCGGCGGCTAGCCATTCTCCACCCGCGCCTTCACATCCGTATAAGCAGCCTCAACAAGCCCCCGCACCGCCGCCCTATCCACCACCACCCCGGGCCTCAGCTTCACGTGCCGCATAAACTTCCCGCTCCCCTCCAGCAACCCCGCCGCGTCCCGCAACTCCGACCCCTGAAAGAATCCCACATTCACATGCGCCGAAAAAACATTCACATACCCAAACGCCGCATCACCTAGACAAGCGGTCGGGCAACCATCATGTACTAACTCCCGCACTTCATCCCCACACCCACGCATCACCTCAAACCACTCCCGCGCAATCGCCCCCAGCTCCCCACCCAGCTCATTCAGCCAAGCCTCAACAGCAGGATCACGTTCAACCGCACCATCCAACCGAAACAGCTCCGTTCTCACCATCGTTCAAACCATCTCCTTCGCAAAAAGATCAAGCCAATCAAAACCCCGCAGGAAGCTGCAACGAAACCACGAAAACCGTTACGATCAGAAGGCACCGCTCCGCACCATCCCAGCCGCTGGAGGTTCATCATCGCCACCAAGCTTGCACCACCTGCCATGAAGCGTGCCGACGACATCTTTTTCACCACTCTCTCCATCTTCATGCTGCTGATCGTTCTCATCGGCTTCGCTCCCAGCTATTTTCTTCGCGGAGCCGTCTTCGCCCCTCTCCCCAGCCTCCTCGTCCATCTTCACGGAGCCGTCTTCTCCGCCTGGATCATCCTCTTCCCCATCCAGTCCTGCTTAGTCGCCGCAGGCAACATCCGCCTGCACAGAAAGCTCGGTGTCCTCGGCGCAATCATCGCCGGACTCATGGTCATCCTCGGCGTCCTCGCCCCCTTCGGAACCCTCCGCCGAGGCGCCCAGCTTCCATCGTTCTTCACACCCGCATCGTTCCTGATCGACAACATCATCGGCATCCTCATCTTCGGCGCCTTCGTAGCCGTCTCCGTGTGGCAGCGCAATAATCGCAAGGTCCACAAGCGCATCATCCTCATCGCCAACGTGATGCTGTTGCCACCCGCCCTCTCGCGTATCCCCTATGTGCAGCATCACTTCTTCCTGATCCCCGCCATCACCCTCGGCATTATCGTGGCACTGGTCCTCTTCGATCTCTTCACATGGAAGCGTCCCCTGCTCGTGACGATCGTCGCTGGCCTCATCTTCATCCTCGCCAACCCACTGATGTCCATCGCCGATCACACCGCCGCAGCCCAACGCCTCACCCTTTGGGCCCAGCACCACCCCTGACGCACCCCTCCACGAAGACTCGTCGTACCATAATCCCCATGAGCGCTCCCATCCGCACCGCGGTCCTCGGCTTCGGTCTCGCCGGCAAAGTCTTCCACTGCCCCTTCATCTCCGCCGTCCCGGGGCTCGAACTCTCCGCCATCGTCCAGCGCACCGGCAACGAAGCCGCAACCGCTTATCCGAAGGTCAGAATCCTACGCGATATAGCAGAAGCCCTCGCCGACCCCAACATCGACCTCATCGTCGTCGGCACCCCCAACGACACCCACTTCGACCTCGCCTCCCGCGCCCTCCAATCCGGCAAGCACGTCGTCATCGACAAGCCCTTCGCCTCCTCCTCCGAGCAGGCCCGCGAACTCGTCGCCCTCTCCCAAAAAGCCGGCAAAATCGTCGCCCCCTTCCACAACCGCCGCTACGACGGAGACTTCCTCACCGTCCGCAAACTCCGCGCCGAAAGCACTCTCGGCCGCATCGTTACCATCGAGTCCCACTTCGACCGCTTTCGCCCTCTCCAGCGCGCCAACACCTGGAAGGAGGCCAGCGGCCCCGCCAACGGCATGCTCTTCGACCTCGGCCCCCACCTCGTCGACCAGGCCCTCGCCCTCTTCGGCCCCCCCCGCGCCATCACCGCCAGCGTTCGCTCCGACCGCGACGAGACCGCCATCGAAGACGCCTTCATCATCGTCCTCGACTACGGTGGCACCGGCGACAACCGCTACCTCCGCTACACCTGCCAGGCCACCATGCTCGCCGCCGAGAACGGCCCCCGCTTCCGCGTCAACGGCACCCGCGGCAGCTACGTCAAGTACGGCGTAGACCCCCAGGAACCCGCCCTCCTCTCCGGAGCCAAAGTCCCCACTATCGGCTCACCCGAGCCCTGGCTCCCCGAACCCGAGTCCGACTGGGGAACCCTCACAGCCGCCCCAAATCCATCCGACCCCGCCAACGTCACTCGCACCCTCTACCCCACCGAAACCGGCGA